>JBJTSM010000504.1:0-5042 GCA_046076685.1 Planctomycetia bacterium
TGGGCGGGCAGGTCCCCCGGCTTGCGCCGGGGGCTTCCATGGGAAGGCAGATCCCCCGGCTTGCGCCGGGGGCTTTTATGGGCACGGGATCCCCCGGGTGAAGCCGGCGTGATGGGGACGGGATCAACCGGGTGAAGCCGGTGTGATGGGGGCGGGATCAACCGAATGAAGCCGCGGTGATGGGGACGGCGGCAAACCCTTACAGCCGGCCCGTCCACTCGCTGGCGGCGTAGCGTTCGGCGACGAGCCTCGCCACCCGGTCACGGGGCCACTCGCCGCACGCCACCGTGGCGTTGAACGCGGCGCGGACGATCCGCTCGATCCGCTCGCGGCCCAGGCCGAGGTTCGCAAGAAAATCACCGTGCGACCGCCGCGAGCGGTAGTCGGGCTCACGGGGCGGATGCCGGAGCACGCGGCCCACGAGACCGAGGTCGAAGCTGTCGAGTAGCGTGCCGTGATAAAGCACGCCATGCCGCCTCACCCGCAGCGCATTGCCCGATACCTTGCGTTCCTCGTCGCCCGAGCCCGTGCGCACGGCCAGATCGCTCGTGCCACGCCGGGCCACGCGCCGGCCGTCGCCACGATCGGATTCCAACAGCGACTCGTTGAGCGCCGCCGCCAACGGTTCGAGCATCGCGGCATGGATCGCCTCGATCGCCGGCACGCCCTCGGGGTGGGCCGCGATCACCGACCACATCAGGCAGCCGGGGCCGAGCACCACCGTGGCCCCGCCACTGGGCCGCCTCACCACCCGCACGCCAGACGCTTTGCAGGCTGCGAGGTCGATCTCCTCGTCCACGCGGCTCGACGACCCCAGCACGATCGTGGGCTCCGCCGCCATCCAGGTGCGCACGCAGGTCGCCGTCGCCAGCCCATCGTGGGCCAGTTCGAGCAGGGCCTCGTCGAGCGCGAGATTCTCCTCCACCGTCGAGAGCGTCACGTCGAGCCAGACCGCAGGGCCGGCCGGGGCAGGGGGGGCATCAGTGGAAAGCTCGAGACGTTGACGCACGGGAGGGGCCACCTAGACTGTCTGGGACGATTCTCTGGGATCGATGCGGCAGCACGGCCGCCCCCTGATTCTCCCCGTTCCCGCCGCTTTCACCACCCTCGCGACGCATCCAGCCCGCGTCGCCCCATCCGGCTCACCATACCCCATGGCCGATTCCCCCCGCCGGACCGTCTCCCAAGACGATTCGCTGCCGCCCGTCGAACCGCCGAACGCGGCGTTTCTCGTGCAGCTGTTTCTCGTGCCCGGCGTGATCGTGGCGATCATCGTCTGCGTCTGGCTGGCCTTCCACTGGCTCGCCCACCTCGGCAGCGACCCGCAGGCCTACGTGAAGACGCTCCGCCGTGACAACGAGGGCCGCTGGCAGGCGGCGCTCAACCTCGCCAACGACCTCCGCGGCCCCGGCGGCGCCGCCCTCAAGATGGACGAGTCTCTCGCCACCGAACTGGGCCGCATCCTCGGCGACGAGGTGGCCAGCGGCCGCAGCGGCGAGCAGTCGCAGACCCTGCGGCTCTACCTCTGCCGCGCCCTGGGCGAATTCGCCATCCCCGCCGCGGCCGGACCGCTCGTCGAACGGGTCCGCAACCTCGCCGATCCGCAGACGGCCCGCGCGGCCGTCGAGGCTTTGGCCGTGCTGAACACCAACCTCGTGGCGGCGGGCCGGTCGCTCGACCAGGCCGACACGATCGCCGACGCGGTGACCGCCGCCTCGCGGAGCGACGATGCCCAGCTGCGGTCGGCCGCCGCCTTCACGCTCGGCGTGCTCGGTGGCCCGGCGGCCGTCGACCGGCTCGGCCAGCTTTCGGGCGACGCCTCCGACGACGTGCGTTTCAACGCCAGCCTTGCGCTCGCCCGACAGGGACGCACCGAGGCGTTCGACACGCTCGCCGAAATGCTTGCGCTGCCCGACGTCGAACCGGCGGCCGACGCGGCGGCCGATCCGGCCGCGCAGTCGCGGCGCTACAAGCGGGCGCTCGTGGTGGTGAACGCCCTGCGGGGGGTGGCCATGCTCGTCGACGCCACTCGCGAGCCGCCGCCCCGGCAGGTGATCGACCGCGTGGAGCGGCTCACGCAGGATCCCGTCGGCGACGTGCGGTCGAGCGCCCAGGCGCTCCTCAAGAAGATCGAACGGCTCGCCAAGCCGGCCGCCTGACGCGGCTACGCGCTGAAGAACTCGTCGAGGGCGTCGCGGAGCATCTCGGTGTCGGGCTCCACGCCCGTCAGCGTGTGGAAATCGATCGCCGTCCGCTCGCAGTGGATCTCGAGGCCGTCGACCGCGCACGCACCGGCGGCACGGGCCGCGGTCACCACCGGGGCGGGCTGGCTCACCATCGCCAGGTCGGCCACCACCAGGTCGGGCCGCAGGCCGCTGAGCGACAGCACGGGCTTGGGGCCATCGGCCGGCACCGCGGCCACCACGATGCCCACCCGTTCCGGGATGGCGACGGCCTCTTCCCAGGGGATCGCCGAGGCCGGAGCGGCGGCCATTCCGTTGAGCGCCTCGACGAGCGCCGCGGCCCGCTCGGTCGTGCGGTCGCAGACGACGATCTCACCGACCCCCGACAGCGACAGCTCGACCGCCGTGGCCCGGGCCGCCGCACCGGCCCCGATGATCAGCACGGTCGCGCCGGTGGGATCGACGTGCGCCCGCAGAGCCTCGAGCGTGCCACGGCCGTCGGTCATATGGCCCGCCAGTCCCGTGGGCTGCCGTTCGATGAGGCTCACGGCGCCCGCGAACGTCGCCGCCGGACTGGCCGACGCCACGGCCGCAAGCGCCGCGGCCCGCAGCGGGCCGGAGAGCAGGCAGCCGCGGAACCCCATGGCCGCGGCGCCGTGGATCGCCTCGGCGATCCGGTCGGGGTGCACGTCGAGCGTGACGAACCGCCAGTCGAGGCCCGCCGCGGCGATCATCCGCTCAAACAGATACTGGGCGGGGTTGCCCGCCGCCGGACAGCCCAACAGGGCCACGACTTCCTGCAGGGCTGGGCTCGTCATGGCTGCGGGCCGGGGTCATACGGTGATGTGCGTGACGGCGACGAACCGCGGATCCTGGCGGATCGGATCGAAGTCGGGCTCGGCCGTGGTGAGATCCCGATAGCGGTCGTCAAGCGAGATCGCCTTGGTGAGGTGCTCGATGGCCGCCGGCACGCGACCGGCCAACGAATGATAGCAGGCGAGATTGTAGAGCAGGAGCGGTTCGCGGGGGGAGGCAAGCAGCCCCTGCTCGAGCGCGGCAATCGCCTCGTCGAGCCGCCCCAGCCGCTTCAGGCACCAGCCCATGCCCAGCCACGCTTCCAGCCGCTTGGGTTCCTGCGCCGCCACCAGCCGCAGGGCCGTGAGCGACTCTGCAAAGCTCCCCAGGGCCCGCAGCGCCTCCCCCTCGAGGATCTTCGCCGCCGGCGTGGACCGCGTCGGTTCCGGCAGCAGGGCGAGCAGTCCGAGTCCGCGATGAAGTAGTTTTTGGGCGCTCGGGGGGAGCGGCCGATCCTGCTCGACGAGCAGTTCGCCCAGTTCGATGTAGCCGGAGGCCTCCCGGAGGATGGCCTGACGACGGTGTCGGGGCATGGCGGTCATGACTCAATTGGCTCCAGGGCCCTCCGCGGCGGGTGAAGTGTAGTCCGCCCGATCGGCTCGTCTGCGCATCCCTTCATACGCAGTTCCCCGGCATACGGGTCGGGGCCGCGGAGGGTTCGCGGTTTTTTCGGGGTTTTCGAATTTTTCTACGAAAATCCCGGCCGGACGCCACTGTTGTATCGGGAGCTTGTGTTCCCCGTGCCGGGAGCCCTCGCTCCCCATGCACGGCATGCACGGCGGCGGCCCCGGAGCGACACCCATGCGTCTCACCCTCAGAACCCTGCTTGCCTGGCTCGACGGCGTGCTGCCCGATGACGAACAGCGGGAACTGGGCGCGAAGGTGTCGGCCAGCGTGACGGCCACCCATCTCGTCGAGCGCATCCGCGGGGCCGTCGGCCGGGCTGCGATCGGAGCCCCCAGGCCCGAAGGCCGCGGCCTGGGGGAAGACCCCAACTCCGTGGCCGAGTATCTCGACAACGTGCTGGGCTCGGAGCAACTGGAAGCCTTCGAACGCATCTGCATCGAATCGGAGGCGCACCTGGCGGAGGTGGCCGCCTGCCACAGCCTGCTGGCGGAACTGTCGCGCGACTCCACCCAGGCGAAAAAGCTCTACGCTCAGGAACGTGACCGGATCCATCAGCGGCTGCTGGGACTGTTGTCGGGGCTGCAGGATCGGGCGGCCACGGAATCGGACGCGGCGGCGGGGAACGGCGAGGTCATCGTGAGCGGCCGCGCCGGGCTGCGGGGCGATGACAAGAAACCGCTGCCGCCCCGGCCCGCGGCGAACCGGTCGTCGCCGATGGCGTGGGTGTCGGCATTGGTCGCGACCGCCCTGCTGCTCGCGCTCGTGGGCGTGCTCACCTGGTCGCTGCTCCGCGGCACGCTCGCCGGTCGCGGTGGCCGTCGGCCGCCGGAGGTGGCGGCAGCCGAGCCGCCGATCGAACCGGCTCCGGCGGCGGATGCGGCACCGGCACCGGCGCAACCAGAGCCAGAGGAACCAGAACCACAGGAACCAGAACCAGAGAAACCAGAACCACAAGAGTCCGATGTGCCCCCGGCCGCTGCACCGCCGGCGGTTGCGATGGCCGCGGTGCCGGCACCGGTAGCCCCGCCCCAGCCGGCGGCTGACGATCCGCCCAATCCTCCGGCATCCGGTGTCGACGCCGAACCCGATACAGAATCGTCGGGGGCGCTGGGATTCGTCGGGGGCGATGGCGTGCTCCTGCGAATGGCGGAGAGCAAGGAGGCCGCCGGCTCTGCCGAATGGACGTTTTTTCCGGCGGGCTCCCCGCTCGGCAAGCAGGAAGACCTGCTCGTGCCGCCGACGTTCCAACCCGAATTACACGTGCGTGGGGTGACGATCCGTCTCCAGCCGGAAACCCGTGCGGTGCTCTCGCTCGACGCCGACGGCACGCCCCGCCTCGAGGTGGTGTTTGGCCGCGCCGTGGCCCGCGCCAGCCGG
>JBJTSM010000505.1:0-5644 GCA_046076685.1 Planctomycetia bacterium
CGGCGGCTTCCTCGTGGCGGAGCCCGACACGGCGCCGCGGCGGGTCGCCCGGTTCACCGCGGAGGGCCGCTGCGAGCAGGAATGGTATGGCGGCCATGTCTGGGCGCCGTGGATCGCCGTCGATCCCGAAAACCCCGGCACAGTGTTCATGCCGAGTTCATGGAACTCGATCATGCGGCTGGCGGTCGATCTGAAAAACAAGACGTGGTCCGTGCGGGCCGTCTATCAATTGGATCGGATGGCCGACGGCATGCTGCAGGGCCATGCCAACGCGCTCGTCTACCGGGCGTTCCGTCGCGACGGGAGGCTCTTCATTGCCGGCTCAAACTCGCAGGTGTTCCGGGTTGAAGACGAAGGCGACCGGCTCGTGCCCGCCACGGCCATCGACCTGCACATGTCGCACGACGCGAATGGCAAACGCGGGCCGGTGAAGGAGTGGGCCGAGAAGGGCAGCGACAGCTTCCAGTGGAACGACGCCAACGGCGACGGCCGGGCGCAGCGAGACGAGGTGCGATACTTTGCCGCCGGGCCGTGGACATGCCTGCCCGAATGGGATGCCTCGGGGATGTATGCCGTCGCCGACGGCTTCATGCGGTGGCCGATCACCGGCCTCACCGCGGCGGGGGCGCCGGTGCTCGGTGAATTCCCGGCGGGCAAGACGCTCCTCAAGCTGCCGCCCCGCGTGAAAAGCACCGAGCCCCGCTGGGCCTCCTACATCACCGCCGATCCCACGAGCGGCGGCTGGTATGTGGCGATCAACTCCGACATGAAAAACTGGGGCCAGAGCACCGACTCCTTCCTCATCGCCTACAACGCCGACGGCAGCCAGCGCTGGATCACGGGCGGCAAGACGATCGGCACGCCGCAGACGCACATCGCCCCCGGCGACATCGGCTGCTTCCGCCGGATCGCGGGCACGACGCACGACTGCGTGGTGATCAACGACTTCATGGAGGGCCCCTCGCCGCTCACGAGCTATGTGTGGGATCGCGACGGTCTCTGGGTCGGCGGCGTGATGGACGAGATCGACCGCAAGGCCGCGCCCGCGTGGCGGTATGGCGCCGGCGGCGAGTCGCTCGGCACCACGCTCGTCAACGATCCGAAGACCGGCGACGTGCTGCTCTACTGGCATGGGTTGAACGATCTGCGGATCGGGAAGGTGACCGGCTGGGAGGGCTGGCAGCGGAAGGCCGGCACGGTGAAGCTCGTCGCCCCCGGCGCCGCCACGCAGCCGCCGCTCACGGAGGTGCCGCCCGGCACGGGCAAGGGATTGCGGCTCGAGTTTTGGGATCAGAGCAAGCCCGACCAGAAAGACCCCGCGGTCGTGCGGCTGACCGATCTGGCGAAAGAGTCGTGGGGGGAATCGG
This sequence comes from Planctomycetia bacterium, assembly GCA_046076685.1. Taxonomy (GTDB): domain Bacteria; phylum Planctomycetota; class Planctomycetia; order Pirellulales; family UBA1268; genus CAMCQY01. The sequence goes on from JBJTSM010000505.1 coordinate 1,368, forward strand.
GCGGCCCCGACGGCCTGCGTATCCGTGGCAACGGCCGCGTGGCCCGCGTCACGGGCGAGATCGAGGCCTACCAGACCGGCTGGCATTCCTTCTCGGCCGACATCTATCCCTACAAAACGCACTACCGGATCGCCGGCGTCGAACTCGGTCGCTATTCCCACAACGAGATCTATATGGAAGCGGGCAAGCGCTATCCGGTGGAGATCCTCTACGACGCGGAGATGACGCACCCGACGACGAACCAGGGCATCCGGATCAAATGGGCCACGCCCCGCGGCACCTGGCCCGGCGCCTTCACGCCGATCCCGGTGAGCCAGCTCCACGCACCGTAACGCCTGCTGGCGCGTCGTATCACCCAGAAGCCCCCGGCGGGAGCCGGGGGATGCCGCGGCCCACTCCGGCGGGCTCACCGCCAGACGAGGCCGGTGAGCAATTTCACGCTGGCGAACGCGAGCACGCCGGCCATCAGGAGCCGCAGCGTCTGCACCGGCAGGCGAAACGCGCCAAGCTGCGAGCCGATCGCGCCGCCCACGACCGCCAGCCCCACCACCGGCAGGCCGACGGCCGGAAACGACCGGCCCGCCAGCAGGCCGCCGACGAGCCCGGCCAGCGAGTTGACGAGGATGAAGGGGGCCGTCACGGCGGCGATCGTCTTCACGGGCGCCGCTCCGCAGGCGAGCAGCGCCGGCGTGAGAAACACCCCGCCCCCCACGCCCGTGAGCCCCGAGAGCAGGCCGATGCCGCCGCCGAGCACCGCCAAGGCACCGGGTGTGGCGAGTGGCACGGCCCGGCCCGGCGCCTGCGTGGCGGCGTCTGACGGCGTGCGGGCATCGAGCAGAATCCGCACGGCCGAAAACAGGAGCACGAATCCCAGGCAGGCCTCGAGCGCGGCGGTGGGCAGGGCGGCCGCGCCGCCGGCCACCGCGCACGGCACGCTCGCGGCCGCAAGCGGCCAGAAGAGCCGGCCGCGAAAGTGCCCGGCCCTGAGAAACTGCACCGTCGCGATCGTGGCCACGACGACGTTGAGCATGAGAGCCGTCGGCCGGATGACCGGTGCCGGCAGCCCCAGCAGCGTCATCACCGCGATGTAGCCCGTGGCGCCGGCATGGCCCACCGAGGCATAGAGCAGGGCGACGAGTCCGATCGCGATCGGCAGCAGAGACGTCATGCGGCGGGGAAGGCGTGCTTCTTGAGCAGCTCGAACGGCACGACGTCGAGCGACTTCTCGTGCGTCGCCTCGAGGATCACCGGCGGCGCGCGGCCCTCCCGCGCCGCCTCCAGCCAGCGGGAGGCGCAGAGGCACCAGCGATCCCCCTCCACGAGTCCCGGGAAGCCCCATTCCGGCCGCGGGGTGACCAGGTCGTTGCCGGCGGCGACGGTGAACTTCAGGAAATCCTTCGTCATCACGGCGCAGACGGTGTGCACGCCGGTGTCGTCGGGGCCGGTGCGGCAGCAGCCGTCGCGGAAGAAGCCCGTGAGCGGCTCGGTGGAGCAGGGCGTGAGCGGCTGGCCCAGCACGTTGCGGTCGGGCTTTTTGTCGCGCGGGGGGCGGTCGGGGCGGTCGAAGGCGATCATGCGGGCGATTCCGGCGAGGGCGGGGCGGAGACGGCGGCGGTCGGGCGGAGCCGGTATGATGCCCGCTTCGATCCCCTTCCGGCAACCAAGCCCGCATGCTCAGCCTGCAATCCGCCTCCGCCGCCCGCTGGCTCGCGCAGGTCGACGCCGACCTCGACGCCGTGCTCGTGGACCACGCCCACTGCGAGAAAAAAGCGGCGGGCGTCGCCATGAACCTGCTCTTTTCCTACGTGGACCACGTGCCGCTGGCCCGCGCCATGACGGAGATCGTCAACGAGGAGCTGGAGCACTTCCGGCTGGTGCTCGATCTCCTCGAGCGACGTGGCATCCGCTTCCGCAAGCTGTCGCCCTCCAGCTACGGCCAGCGGCTGCATGCCTGTGTCCGCAAGGAGGAGCCGGCCCGGGCCGTCGACCGGCTGCTCGTGGCGGGGCTGATCGAGGCCCGCAGCTGCGAGCGGTTCGCCCTGCTCCGCGACCATGTCGCCGATCACGAGCTGCGGGAATTCTACGGCAGCCTGTTTGAATCGGAGGCACGGCATCACGCCACCTACGTCCGCCTGGCCTGCGACATGGCTCCCGAGCCGGTGGTGCGGTCGCGGCTCGAGTGGCTGGCGGCCGAAGAGGCCGCGATCATTGCCCGGGGCGACCCGGTCGCCCGCATGCACAGCTGACGCACACCGGCCGCCGCCTCGCGCCCACGCCACCAAGAACCAAACAACCCCGCCGCCATGTCCACGCCTTCCGTTCGCGCCGCATCGGGACCGCCGCCGGCCCGGCCGCTGCCGATCAACGAGCTGATCGCGGTGGGGGCGATCGTGGCGCTCGCCGCCTGGGCGGTGATCACCTGGTCGGGCCAGGGCGGCGTGCCGGTGTCGCTCGGGCCCATCGACCCCGCCCGCTGGCTGCCGGGCCGCGGCCTCACCCGCGCCGACCTGCCGCTCGTGGTGATGCTCGTGCTCGGGGGCGTGCCGCTCGTCTGGGACCTGCTCGTCAAGCTGGGCGCCGGCACGTTCGGCTCCGACCTGCTCGCCGGCCTCTCGATCATCACGAGCATCGTGCTCGGCGAATACCTGGCCGGCGTGCTCGTGGTGCTGATGCTCTCGGGGGGCGAGGCGCTCGAGTCGCGGGCCGTCAGTCGGGCGGGCGACGTGCTCAACGCGCTGGCCCGCCGCATGCCGTCGCTGGCCCATCGCAAGTCGGCCGCGGGGCTCACCGACATCGCGCTGGCGGACGTGGCCGTGGGCGACATGATCGTGGTCTTGCCGCACGAGATCTGCCCGGTGGACGGCACGGTGGTGGCGGGCCGCGGCTCGATGGACGAAAGCTACCTCACCGGCGAGCCCTACCGGATGGCGAAGGCCCCCGGCTCGGCCGTGCTCTCGGGCGCCAACAACGGGCATGCCGCCCTCGAAATCCGCACCGAACGCGTGGCCGGCGACAGCGGCTACGCCAAGATCATGGACGTGCTGCGGGCCAGCGAGGAGCAGCGGCCGCAGCTTCGCCGCATGGCCGACTCGCTCGGCGCGCTCTACACGCCGCTGGCCGTGGCGATCGCCGCGGCCGCCTGGTTTGTGAGCGGCAGTGCCACGCGGTTTCTGGCGGTGCTGGTCGTCGCCACCCCCTGCCCGCTCCTGATCGCGATCCCGGTGGCGATCATCGGCGCCGTCTCGCTGGCGGCGAAGCGCGGCATCGTGATCCGCGATCCGGCCATCCTCGAACGGCTCGACACCTGCCGCACGGCGATCTTCGACAAGACCGGCACGCTCACCTACGGCAGCCCGAGCCTCACCGACGTCGTGCTGCTCGGCGGACTTTCCCGGGCCGACATCCTCGCGCTGGCGGCGAGCCTCGAGACCTACTCGAAGCACCCGCTCTCGGCCGCCGTGGTGCAGGCCGCCGCGGAGCAGTCGGTGCGGCTGCTCGAGGTGGAGGCGCTCGCCGAGAAGCCGGGGCAGGGGCTCGTGGGCCAGGTGCAACGGCTCAATGGCGAGGCCGCCGCGCACGAGGTGGCGATCACGAGCCGCCAGAAGCTGCCGCAGCTCGATCCCGCGGGGGTGGCGAAGCTGCCGCCCGTGGCCGGCGGGCTCGAGTGCGTGGTCGTGGTGGACGGCAAGACCGAGGCCGTGCTGCGGTTTCGCGATTCGCCGCGGGCGGACGGCCGGCCGTTCGTCGGCCACCTCGAGCCGGCGCATGGCCTCTCCCGCGTGATGCTCGTCTCGGGCGACCGCGAGAGCGAGGTGCGGTGGCTCGCCGACCTGGTCGGCATCACGGAGGTGCACGCCGGGATCCAGCCCGAGGGCAAGCTGCGGCTCGTGGAGCAGGCCACGGCGGAGGCGCCGACGCTCTTCGTGGGCGACGGCATCAACGACGCGCCGGCGCTCGCCGCGGCGACCGTCGGCATCGCGATGGGCGCGGCCAGCGACGTGACGAGCGAGGCCGCCGGCGCGGTGGTGATGGACACGGCGCTCGAACGGGTGGACGAGCTGCTCCACATCGGCCGCCGGCTGCGGTCGATCGCGCTGCAGAGCGCCGTGGGCGGCATGGCGGCGAGCCTGATCGGCATGGGCTTCGCGGCGGCGGGGTTCCTGCCCCCGGCCGCAGGCGCGCTTGTGCAGGAGGCGATCGACGTGGCGGCGGTGCTCAACGCGCTGCGTGTGTCGTGGAACCCGGGATCGCTCTCCGACTACCGCGACCGCGGCTGA
>JBJTSM010000506.1:0-3276 GCA_046076685.1 Planctomycetia bacterium
CACGACGGCCAGGAGGCCGAACAGCCCGAAGATGCTGCGGGCGGAGAGCAGGGGAGGGGCGGCCGCTCCCATGACCGCGGCGGCATGGTCCGCCGCGGCCCAGGGGCTCGGACTCCGCAGCAGTCCGTAGAGCATCGAGGCGGCGAACATGCCCGCGAAGGTCAACAGGTTGGCGGCAGCGAGCAGCGCCCCGCGGCGGGCCGGCGGACTCTTCTCCTGGAATGCCGCCTCCAGCGGCACGTCGAAAATTCCGGCCCCGATGCCCAACAATGCCAGCGACGCGGCCGCCCACCACCAGGCCAGACCGGTCCCGCCGCAGGAGGCCGCGAAGAGCGTGCGGGGCCCGCAGGCGAGGGCGAACGACGCCACGGCCATCAGGATCGCCCCGAGCGGCACGAGCCCCATGTCCACGCCGCGGGTCGAGACCTTGCCGGCGACGAGACTGCCGAGACCGATGCCGCTGACGAGCGCCATCAGCAACGGCACGACCTGCCCCTGCGCGGTGGCCCCCGCCTCGGTCGCGTATTGATCGACGTTGAGCTGCGCCACGGCGCCGAGCGCCCAGAAGAAAACGATCCCGGCGGCCGCGGCCGCCAGTTCGCGGTGGTTCCACAGTTCGGCCAGATCGCGCCAGGTGCGCGAGAGCGCGTTCCACGGCGGCGGAGCGGCCGGATCGGCGGCAGGGCGGGGCACGAGCAGCAGGGCGGCGATCCAGCCGGCAAGGGCGAGGCCGACGAGCACGACCGCCGCCGGCAGTCCCTGGAGCCAGGGAGGGGCAGCGTGGAGCATGTCGTCCGCCCCGGGCACGACCGTCCCATCGGCGAGCCAGTTGCCACCTGCCATGCCGGCGAGCGTGGCGGCCAGCGTCACCATCGCGAACAGCCCGTTGGCGTGGGAGAGCCTCGCGGTGGGCACCGTCTCCGGAATCGTGCCGATCACGCTCGGCGCGAGCAGCGCCGCCTGGCAGCCGATCACGACGACCGTCGACAAGAGCAGCCACAGGCCGACGGGCAGGCCGGCGACCACGCCACCCGAGCGCACGCCCCAGGCCACGGCCGCAGCCGCGGCAGCGGCGATGAGCACCTCGGCGAACTTGCACCAGACGATGACCACTCGCTTGGGATAGCGGTCGGCGATCCAGCCGGCCAGCCAGGCCAGCAGCACGAACGGCAGCACGAATCCAGCCGTGCCGATCGTGAGCACGAGCGCCACCTGCCCCCCGGACACCGCCTTCTTCCCGAGGCCGATCGCCAGCCAGCGCAGCACGTTGTCGTTGATCACCGTCAACGCCCGGAGGGCGAGGAGTGGCCGAAAGCCACCGGCGGTGGGTGGCGTGGCGAGAGGATGGGGAGGGATTGTTTCCAAGTGTCGCCTCACTCCATGCGTGGGATTGCCGAGTTTGCCGGCAGTTTGCAAGCACCCGGGTGGCGAACGTATTCTCGATAGATCGGGCTTGTGACAACAAGGCCGATTGCCCCCCGGTGAACCGGGGCGGTCCGGTTCCGTCGACCGGAGCCGATCATCCACGGAAGGAATCGAAAGGAAAACCGCCATGCTGCTCCCCATCACAATCGCGTCTCGGCTGCCCCGTCTGGCGTGGATCGCGTCCCCGCGGCTTCTCGGCCGTCAGGCGGTGGTGGCGGCAGCGGCCATCGTGACGTGCCTGCTCGCGTCGGCCGCTCACGGACAGGTCATGGTCTATGAGCCCCTGCGGCCCGTGTCGGCCTATGCCGTGCCGATGGCGGCTGGCTATCCCGGCGGCTACGTGGCCAACTATTCGCCCGCCGGCAACTACGCGGCCGTCACGGCGTTTTCCCCGCCCGTGGCGACGAGCTACGTCGCCAACTATCCCGTGCCCGTGTCCCAGTATCCGGTGGCCCAATATCCCGTCACGCAGGTGGCCAACTACGGCATGGGAGCCGTGTCCGCCCCAGTGGCGGTCACGAGCTACTATGCTCCCGCCCCGGTCGCGGTGGCACCGGTGGTGGCGACTCCTGTCTACGCCGCCCCGGTGACGACCTACTACGCACCTTCGGCCGTGGCGGTGCCGCTCTATCGCCGCGGTCTCTTCGGCGGCCTGCGGCCCACCCGCACCGCGGCGTTCATCCCGTACTGACCGGCGGCGCACGCGACGAGGCGTCGTTTCTTGACCCGCGCCCCGCACTCCCTATAGTACGGGCTGTTTCAGGACGATCGTCCTGAGGTCGAGGTGCCACGGCGCCCGGCCCCGGCGGCAAAAGAGTGCGGATGACGCGAACGGTCAACATTATCGGTGCCGGACCGGGCGGGCTCGCCGCCGCGATGCTGCTCGCCCAGGCCGGCCTTCGCGTGCGGGTGCTCGAGCGACTCGACGTGCCGGGAGGCCGCACGAGCACGATCTCCACGCCGGAGGGATTTCGCTTCGACCTCGGCCCCACGTTTTTCCTCTACCCGCGGATCCTCGACGAGATCTTCGCGACCTGTGGCTACGACCTGCGGCGGGAGGTGGAGATGGTCCGCCTCGACCCGCAGTATCGGCTCGTATTCGGCGCGGGCGGGGAACTGCTCGCCACGCCCGACATCGACCGGATGGAGGCGGCGGTATCGCAGCTCTCGCCGGCCGACCGCGGCGCCTTCACCCGGTTCATGCACTCGAACCGGCGGAAGTTCGACCGCTTCGCCCCGTTCCTCCAGCAGCCCTTCGAGAGCTGGGCCGACCTGGCGACGCCCGACCTGCTCAAGCTGATGCCGCTGCTCAAGCCCTGGAAGAGCCTCGACGCGGAACTGGGCACGTTTTTCTCCGACGAGCGGATCCGGCTGGCGTTCACGTTCCAGTCGAAATACCTCGGCATGTCGCCGTTCCGCTGCCCGAGCCTGTTTTCGATCCTGTCGTTCCTCGAGTACGAACACGGCGTCTTCCATCCGATCGGCGGCTGCGGCGCGGTCTCGACGGCCATGGCCCGGATCGCCACCGACATGGGTGTCGAGATCCACTACAGCGAGCCGGTCGAGTCACTCGATTTCGACGGGCGGAAGATCAAGGCCGTGCGAACATCGCGGGCCGCCTATGCCGCCGACGCCACCGTCGTGAACGCCGACTTCGCGCGGACGATGACGCGGCTCGTGCCCGACCGGCTGCGGCGGCGGTGGAGTGACCGGAAGATCGCGGCCAAGCGGTTCTCCTGTTCGACCTTCATGCTCTACCTCGGTATCGAGGGCCGCTACGACGACGTTCCGCACCACACGATCTATCTTTCCGAGAACTACCGTAACAATCTTGCCGACATCGAAACCAAG
>JBJTSM010000507.1:0-4081 GCA_046076685.1 Planctomycetia bacterium
GGAGTTCGTGGGTGAACTCGAGAAGGAGAACCGGCTCGTGAGCGTGAGGAGGGCCTACATGGCCGACTACATGCGGTTCTACGACGTGACCCTCATGAACCCGAAGGTGCTCGTGGGCTTCTTCATCGGCGCCATGAGCACGTTCGTGTTCTGCGCCCTGACGATGAAGGCCGTGGGCCGGGCCGCGAAGGGGATGGTGGAGGAGGTCCGCCGCCAGTTCCGTGAAAAGCCCGGCATCATGCAGGGCACCGACACCCCCGACTATGCGGCGCCGGTGGAGATCAGCACGAAAGCCGCCCAGCGGGAGATGATCCTGCCGTCGGTGCTCGCGCTGGCGGTGCCGGTGGTCACGGGACTCCTGCTCGGTGTGGGCGGCGTGATGGGGCTGCTCGTGGGCGGCCTCACCACGGGCTTCTGCGTGGCCGTCTTCATGGCCAACGCGGGCGGCGCGTGGGACAACGCCAAGAAGCACATCGAGTCGGGCGTGCACGGCGGCAAGGGGAGCGACTCCCACAAGGCGGCCGTCGTGGGCGACACCGTCGGCGATCCCTTCAAGGACACGAGCGGGCCGAGCCTCAACATCCTGGTCAAGCTCATGAGCATGGTGAGCGTGGTGGTGGCCGGCCTCGTGGTGCGGTACAGCCTCGAGGCCCTGGGCATTTTCTGAAGTCACGCGACGGCTCGGTGTCGTGCCGAACATTGTCGGCCACCCGGGCCGATGGCTCCGACGTGGGGTGGGATTCAACCGGATCCCGTCGCTTGCGCTCAGGGCTTTTATGAGAGCCGTTTTCAACCAAAGCCCCCGGCGCGAGCCGGGGGATGGCGGGCCGGCCGGTGCACCATCCCGTCGCTTGCGCTCAGGGCTTTTATGGGAGCGGGCTTGGATCGCATCAAAGCCCCGGGGCCGACGCAGCGGGAGTGCCATGGCCGTTTCCCGTGAGCACGGTACGCTCTGGGGATGCGAGCCGGGTTCGCCTTCCAACTCGATGCGGTCAGCCCCGGCGGGGCGCGGGCCGGTGTGCTCACGACGCCGCACGGCAGCGTGGCGACGCCGCTCTTCATGCCCGTGGCGACGCTGGCCAGCGTGAAGGGGGTCGACATCGGCCGGGTCGCCGAGACCGGCGCCGGCATGGTGCTCGCCAACGCCTACCACCTCCATCTCCGGCCGGGGGAGCAGGTGGTCGAGCAGGCCGGAGGCGTGGCCGCCTTCATGGGCTGGCAGGGGCCCATGCTCACCGATAGCGGTGGCTTCCAGGTCTTCTCCCTCGCACAGCAGGTGCGGGTGACCGAGGCGGCCGCCAGCTTTCGCTCGCATCTCGACGGCAGCCCGGTGGAGCTCTCGCCCGAGGCGTCGATGCGGATCCAGGAGAGCATCGGGGCCGACGTGGCGATGCAGCTCGACCACGTGGTGGCCCTGCCGGCTCCCCGCGAGGCGGTGGCCGAAGCGATGCACCGGTCGCTGCGGTGGGCGGAGCGGTGCCTGACGGCGCATCGTCGCGAGGACCAGGCCCTCTTCGGCATCGTGCAGGGCGGTCTCGAGCCCGACCTCCGCGAGGAGAGCGCGGTGCGGCTGCGTCGGCTCGGCTTCGACGGCTATGCCGTCGGCGGGCTGTCGGTGGGGGAGGGGCCGGAGGCGATGGTGGCCACGCTCCGGGCGACCACGCCCCATCTGCCCGCCGACCGGCCGCGGTATCTCATGGGGGTGGGGCAGCCGCAGGACATCATCGCCGCGGTCGCGTCGGGTATCGACATGTTCGACTGCGTGCTCCCCACGCGGTGCGGCCGCAACTCGTTGGTCTACACCTTCGACGGCCAGATCCGTCTGCGAAACGCGAAGCACGCCACCGATCCGCGGCCCCTCGAGGCCGGCTGCCCCTGCCTCGCCTGTCGGCACAGCCGCAGCTACCTCCGGCACCTCTTCCTGGCGGGCGAGATGCTCGGGCCCATCCTCGCCTCGATCCACAACCTCACCTTCTATCAGCGGCTCGTGGCGCTTCTCCGCGAAGGCGTGGTTTCGGGCCGCTTCGAAGCGGTTCGCGCCGAACTGCTCGCGCGGCTCGGGGCCGCCCCCGATGCGGCGGGATAGCCGCCGCGGTGCGGCCCGTCGGCCCGGGGCTGCATGCGGCCCCACCGCCACGGCCAGCGAATGGCACGTCGGGCTTGTCCGGCAGGCGCGCGTCGCACTACATTTGCGGATCTGCCGAATGGCCCGACACGGGGTGTTCGGCCCGTTGCCGGAGTCGCCATGCCGTTCGAATCCCCAGCTTTGTTCGCGGTCCGCCTGTTCGCGGCCGCCGCTGCACCGTCCCCGCCCGGGCCGCTGGAGCTGCTCCTCACCTACCTGCCGATGGCGCTCATCGTGCTGGTGGCCTGGCTGATGCTCTACAAGCCGGAACGCGAACGGATGCGGCAGCAGCAGGGCATGCTGGCGGCGCTCAAGAAAAACGACCGCGTCCTCACGACGTCGGGCATCTACGGCACCGTGGCGAACGTCGATCGGGAGGCGGATCGCGTGTCGCTCCGGGTCGACGACGCCGGCAACGTGAAGATCGCCGTCACGGTGGCGAGCATCGCCAAGGTGCTCGGCGACGGTCCCTCCCCGGAATCCTGAATCGGAACCCTGAAACGAGAACGGCATGAACAGTCTTCCCATCGCGATCCAGTTGTTTGCCCAGGCCGCCGACGTGGCGACCGCGGCCGCCGGCGTGCCGGCGGCGGGAGTGCCCTGGTGGCGGGAGCCGTGGGCCGTCTGGGCCATGACGCTGGCGACGGTCGCCGTGCCGACGTTGCTCTCGTGGCTCGCGGCCAAGCGGCTGCGGGCCGCCGACATGTGGGGCAGGCTGGCGACGGTGCTGGTGGCGCTCACGGCCGGCGCCGTGATCACCTGGCTCGGCTGGCCGCCGCGGCTCGGCATCGACCTCAAGGGGGGCGTGATCCTCGTCTACGAGGTCGATGCTTCACGGCAGGCGGCCGGAGAGGTCGACGACTGCGTGGGCCGGATCGCGCAAGTGCTCTCCAGCCAGGAGGGACGGAAGGGAACCGTGTCGCGGATGGCCGACAACCGCATCGCGGTGCGGCTCGAGACGGCCGATGTGGCGGCCCGGGAAGCCTTCCTCAAGGCGGTGGAGCAACTCGACTTCGGTGGCGCCAGGGTGCGGCTCGCCTCCCGCCGCGCCGCCGGCGAGTCCCTCGATCTCGAATACGACGTCGCGGGCCGATCCGCGGCCGTCGACATGGACAAGCTCGTGGCCGCGGTCAGCCGCCGTGTCAATCCGGGCGGCCAGAAGGAAGTGACGGTCCGCCGCTACGGCCTCGACCAGTTGGAGGTGATCGTGCCGGAGGTCGACCAGTCGGAGGTCGATCTCATCAAGCGGGTGGTGTCGAGCGCGGGCGTGCTCGAGTTCCGCATCACCGCCAATCCCGAGGATCCCCGGCACAAGCAGGTGGTCGAGCTGGCCGGTCGTTCCTCCGGCACGACGGTGACGGAGGGCGGTCGGCAGATCGGCCGCTGGGTGCAGCTCGACACGGCCAAGATGGGGCCGGCCGAGTCGGGCGGGCTCGTGACCCGCGAACTGCCCGACAAGCCGGTCGAAGTGCTCGTCGTGCTCGACCGCTTCGACGTCACCGGCGGCTATCTCTCCCGCGCGTCGTCCAGCTACGACAGCAACCTGCAGCCCTGCGTGAACTTCTCTTTCAACTCCGCCGGAGCCGCATTGTTCGGCACGCTCACAGGCCAGAATCTCCCCGATCCCGCCAACCGGCTCACGAGCCGGCTGGGCATCGTGCTCGACGACACGCTGCTCTCGGCGCCGACGATCCGCAGCACGATCTCCGGTGACGGCCAGATCACCGGCAGCTTCAAGCAGTCCGACGTCGACTTCCTCGTGGGCGTACTCAACGCCGGCAGCCTGCCGGCGGCCCTCGTGAGCGAGCCCATCAGCGAGCAGAAGATCAGCCCGCAACTGGGCGCCGACACCATCCGCTCGGGCGCCCGCGCCATGCTCTTGGCGACGATCGTGGTGCTCGCGTTCATGCTGGCCTACTACCGCTTCTCGGGCTTCGTGGCCGACCTGGCGGTGCT
>JBJTSM010000508.1:0-4019 GCA_046076685.1 Planctomycetia bacterium
CTCCGCGCCGCCGGCGCCGCGCCCGGCGCCCTCGTGCTGTCAAGCCTCGAGAAGATCGACGAGTCGACCGCCGCCATCCTGGCGGCCGGCCGCAAGCACGTTGTGATCGATGGGGTTACGGAACTTGCTCCCCGGGTCGCCGCCGCGCTCGCGGTGGCGAAGGGCGGCATCGGTCTCGACGGGGTCGCCTCACTCGACTGCGAAACCGCGGGCGATCTGCTCACGTACTCGGGCGCGTTTCTGTCGCTGCGCGGCCTGCGACGGGCGGAGTGTCGGATCGACGAACTCCAGGCGGTGGAGCGGCGTGGGGCTCCGACGAGCCTGGCGACCACGCTGCAGAGCCCGACGCCCGCAACCGCGACGGATGGTGATGCCGAAGCGACCCGGGATGGTGTCCGCGTCTGGTTGAGACCGCCGGAGATCACCGTCCTCGACGCCCTGCTTCAGTCGCCGGGTACGTTTCGGCTGAAGCCTTCCCCCGATGGGGCGAACGCGGACGGACAGCTCGACGTGGCGACGGTGTCGAGGCTCGTGCGCGGAAGCAAGAATCTCGACCTTGACGGCTTTGCGACGATCTCACCCGAAGTGTTCAAGGAGCTGTGCCACGCGAAGCTCGTGATTTCGATGGCTCAACTCAGGGAGATTCCCGACGGGTGTCTGCCTGAGTTGTGCAACTACCAGGGCCGCATGCTGTTCCTGGACGGCATCGGGGCGCTCGGCGAAGAGCGGATTCAATCGCTCATGAAGCTGATCACGGACGATCGCGTCAGCCTGATCGGAGCGGGCATTTACAACGTCCGTGGGTTGCGCAGCGACGCGACGAACACGAGACCCGAGCTGCAGAAAATCCTCGGCGCGGATTTCGAGCAGTTTTGGGATCGGTCGGGCAGCGAGGAATGGAGTGGAAACGCCCGCGGCGACGCGTTCCGAGCGAAGGTGTTGCTCCTGTCACGCACGAAAGTGCGATTTGAACGCGGCGGGGTGGAAGTCGATTGGGACAGGAGTGCGTTCTCGGACAACAGCAGAAACAAGCTCGACAGACTCGCCGAGCTCGCCAAAAAGGTCGCCATGGCCCGTAAGGTCCTGCTGTTCGGGCAGCCCCCGTGAATCGATGGTTCACGTCCAATCGCTTGCGTACCAAGGAACCGTCATCTCTGCCCGGAACCTGCTTTCACGATCGCCCTCTTCCTCTGCGGGAGCGCCGGCCGCCTTCGCGGGGCTCGCCGCCGGACTGCTGGGCAAGGTGCTCATCGATGGACGCGGCTAGCTGCGGCGTGCCAGAGCCTGAAAATTCCGGCCAGGAGGGCGTAGGCCGCGGCGAGTTCAAGCGGGCCGCGGCCGGCGGCCTCGGCAGGCAGGCTGCCGAGCGCCCACGGCACGAAGAGCCGGCCGTCGGCGAACGGCGAATGGATCACGCCGAAGAGCGTGCAGGCGGCGGCCGCCAGGCACCAGCCGGCGGCTGCCGGGAGCTTCCGGTCGAGCAGCGCCGCCACCATGCCGGCCCAGAGCAGGCTCGTGACGATGAAGCCCGAGGAGAGCAGCCGGATCGAGAAGAGTTCCCGGGCGAGCGGGCCCGTCGGCACGGCCCCCGCGGCGACGAGCTTGTCGGCCTGGATCGTCACGAGCGCCGCCAAGGCGGGCACGCAGGCGATCGCCACCGCCGGATAGTGCCGCTGCGGCGTCGCGTGAAAACTCTGGGCCGTGATTTCCAGACCGATGAAGACCAGGATCGGCAGGATCGCCGGCCCGGGAACGGCCTGGTACAGATAGGCGAACGTGCCGGTGAGCCCGGCGATGCCGATGAAGATCGCCGTGGCGAGCGTGTAGGCCGCACGGCCGCCCATCGCCTTGTAGGCCGGATGGCCGATGTAGGGCGTGGTCTGGATCACCCCGCCGCAGGCCCCCGCGACGATCGTGGCCACCCCCTCGACGCCGATGACGGCGCCGGTGTCGTACTCATCGCCCGCCGCCGCGGCGCTCTCCGTGCAGTCGATGCCGCCCACCACCGTGCCGAGGGCGAAGGGGATCACGATCGGCAGATATTTGACGGTGTCGCGCCAGGCCTCCAGCCACTCGAGCCGCGCCGCCGCCAGCCAGTCCGTCGGCCACAGGGCGGCCGCGGGATCGATCGACGCATGCGAGAGGTCGGTGGGGATCAAGCCGGAGGCCGTGCCGATGCCATGGATCACGCCGCCCACCAGCAGAGCGGCCAGGGCCCCCGGAATCCGCCCCGGAAAGGGCAGCCGCGCGGTCAACGCCGCCAGCACGATGCCAAGCGCGGCGAGGCCCACCAGCGGAGAGCCGAAGATCTCGACGAGCGGCAGAAAGGTGATCAGGGCCAGCGCGATGGCGGTCAGGCTGCCCAGCAGCCCGGCGCGGGGCACGAGCCGGCGAACCGAGGCCGCGACGAAGCTGCAGCCCACCTTGAACACGCCGCTGGCGACGATCGCGCACATGCCGACGTGCCAGGCATGCCGGGCGGCGGCCTCCCGCTCCATGCCGCCGGCGAGCGAGGCGGCATAGGCCGGCCCCAGCACGAAGAAGACCATCCCGAAGGTGCTCGGCGTGTCGAGCCCCAGCGGCATGGCGGTGATGTCGGTCCGGCCGGTCCGACGGGCCAGCCGGAAGGCCATCCAGGTGAAGATCAGGTCGCCCACCACCACCCCCACGGCCGTCCCGGGCACGAAGTGGGAGAGGGCGAACTGGACCGGGTAGTCGAAGACGGCCGCCAACAGCGAGACGGCCAGCACGAGGTCGGCCAGATTGTCGAGCGAAAGGCCGAAAAATGCGTTGATATCGCCGGCCGTGGCCCAGTGGTAGGCCTCCGCATGGGGCTGGGGGGGCGGTGTTCCCATGGGGCGTTCGGGCCGGATGTCCTGCAACGGGGCGGCGACTGGAGTGCCGGAATGTCGACGCCGCCGCCGGAAAAGTCAATTCCGGCCGAAATAGCGGCGGCCGTTATTTCGCATCACCCCCAGGTTGGCGGCTATACTCTGCACCGGGCGGTCTGCCTCCATGGGGTCGCCGGGCAATCTGGGCGTGATTGACCTGAGTCGAACCTTCTCCGGCCGGCCCGCGTAACACCGATGGATTTGCACGAATCCGACTCCAGTTCAACGCACGACCTCCGCTCCGGCGGCGGTTCGGCGGTCGAATCGTTGAACCACGGAGCCGGGCCGACCGATGAGGAACTGATCGGCCGGTTTCGTGCGGGTGACGATGCGGCCGCGTTCGAGTCGCTCGTGCACCGGTACGAGCGTGAACTGTTCAGCTATCTTCGTCGCTACCTTGGCAGTGCCGAGATGGCGGAGGATGTCTTTCAGGCCACGTTCCTGCAGGTCCACCTGAAACGGGAGAATTTCGAGGACGGCCGGCGGTTTCGCCCCTGGCTCTACACGATCGCAACCAACCAGGCCATCGATGCCCAGCGTCGCAATCGTCGCCACCGCATGGTGAGCCTCGATCATCGCACGGGCGGAGATGACGATGTCGGAACGCTCGTGGAAATGCTGGCGGGACGCGACGCGACGGCCGACCAGAAGATGGAGGAGGAAGAGGCGAAGCACTGGGTGCGTGCGGCGGTCGAGGAACTCCCCGAACCGCTGAAGGCGGCCCTGATTCTCGTCTACCACCAGGGCATGAAATATCGCGAGGCGGCGGACGTGCTCGGCATTCCGGTGGGAACCGTGAAGAGCCGGTTGCACGCCGCCCTGCTCAAACTCAACGAGTCGTGGCTGGCAAGCGGCCGCGAACGGTGAAAGACAACGGAAAACGATGAAAACGAACCTGACGCCCCACCGAAGGTTCGTCGTGAATCACGAATGATGTGAGTATTTCCCATGCGAGAAGATCTTGTCGGCCACCTGCTGGGGGCCCTCGAACCTTCCGAGGCAAAACAGATAGATACGGCGCTCGTCGACCCGCACCGCGGGCCGGCGCTGCGTCAGGATCTCGAACTTCTGCGGCTGGCGCTCGAGCCGTTGGCCGGTGATCGTGGGCAGCTTCCGGCGCCCACCGGC
>JBJTSM010000509.1:0-3719 GCA_046076685.1 Planctomycetia bacterium
GCTCGAACAGACGCCGGATGCCGTCGGCCTGCTGGGGCGGGGTTGTCTTCATGAGGTCGGCGATCGCCTGTCGCCCCGGGCGGGCGGCGAGATAGCTCGCTTTCGCCCCCTGCTGACCGTCGAGATCACCGCGGAATTCCCGGATGCGGGCGGCATAGAGCGGCCGCACGAACCGCGTGATCCTACGGCCACCCACCGCGTCACCGCCTGTCGGCTGCGCGATCTGCAGGCTCATCACGGCGAGTTCCCGGCCGACCGCCGCCTGCACGCGGGCCGCATCGCTCCGCCGGCGGGCCAGCACCTCCCAGGGAAATTCCCAGAGCCCCACCCGCCCGTCGGCGGCCTGATCGGCACCGCCGGGCTCGACCGACCCGAGGCACTCGAGACCGCGTGTGCCGACGGCCGAGGCGTCGATCGCCAGTTTCATGCTGCGTGCCCCGACGAGGTGCTCCTCCACGGCCCGCATCCGTCGCGACAGGTTCCACGGATCTCCAGCCACGAGCACCGAGAGCCCGGCGACGTCCGCGGCCTGCACCGGATAGCTTCGATCCGCGAACGACAGCCGCTGGAGCACGGCGGGATCGGCAGCCGCCTGACGGGCCGTGGCCACGCCGGTTCCATCCGGGCCGGGGATCGGCATGCCGTAGGTGGGCTCGAACAGCCAGAGTTCTCCTCCTGTCAAAACCGCCGGAATCCAGGGACGAACACCGCCCCGGGCGGGATCGCCGGTGGCCAGCATCACGCCATCGAGCCCGGCATGCCTGAGCAGTTCAAGAAAGATCCAGGCCCGCTGGGCGGGGCTGGCCCGGCCGGACAGCAGAATCTCACCCGGCAGAAACCAGCGGGTGCCGGGCGTGGCCTCCGTGGCAGCCATCGGCGGATCGCTGACGAGCGCCAGGGATCGCACCGTCCACCGAAACAGATTGACGGCGATATCGAGATCCTCGACGGCATCCCCCCGGGCGCTGGCGGCGATATCCGCAAGCCAGCGTTGATCCCTCAGACTGGTGACATCGGTCGCGGCGTCGAAGACGGCACTGCCCAGGGATTCAGACGTCGTGCCGGCCTGGAGGCGGGCCGGGAGCGTGGCGAAGAGCGGGTCGACCCGCCAGGCGGACGCGGCTGTCGCCCCGGAGATCACCGCTGCATGACTCCACTGGTTGAGCCGGTCGAAGACCTGCGCGAAGGCCGACTCCTCCTCGTAGTCGTCGAGCTGCGAGAGCACCGCCACGGCGCCGTCGAGCAACTGCTCCCGGACCTCTTCCGGCACCACCGGCATCACGCGAACTTCGTCCCCCGCCTGCGGCGGCGGTGCGGGCGGCGGCGAAGAGCCACAGCCGGGAAGCAGACCCCAGGCCACGACGGCCATCATGCTTCCGGCCAGCGACCACCCCTGCCTGCAACCGGCACCCATCGGCCGCTGCGGCGTCCTCCCCCCGATCCCCCGACGATCCATCAGGTTGCCTCCATGCCCGCCAGACCTTGCAGGCGAGCCTCGTGAACAAGCAGCACGCGTTCCAACACCCCACGCAACTGGTCGAGCGGCACCATGTTCGCTCCGTCGCTGGGACTCTGATCGGGATCAGGGTGGGTTTCCATGAAGACTCCGTCAATGCCCACCGCTGCGGCAGCCCGCGCCAGCGGTTCCACCAACGCCCGGTCTCCGCCGGTGGAGTCACCGCGACTGGCCGGCTGTTGTACGGAATGCGTGGCATCGAAGATCACGGGCACGCCCATCGATCTCATCGTGATCAGGCCTGCGAAGTCGTTGACCAGCCTGCCGTATCCGAAAAACGTACCCCGTTCGCAGAGCAGCACGTCCCGGCAGCCGCCGGCGAGCAGTTTCGCGACGACGTGCTTCATGTCAGCCGGCGCGACGAACTGCCCCTTCTTCACATTGACCGCCCGGCCCGTGGCAGCGGCCGCGAGGAGCAGGTCGGTCTGGCGGCAGAGAAAGGCCGGAATCTGCAGCAGGTCGCAGACCTGCCCCGCGGCGGTGGCCTGCTCGGGCAGATGGACGTCGGTGGTGATCGGCAACCCGGTGGCGGCCCGCACCCGCTCGAGCACCGCCAGGCCCTCGTCGAGCCCCAGCCCGCGATAGGATGACACGCTCGTGCGGTTCGCCTTGTCGAAGGAGGCCTTGAAGACCACGTTGATCGGCAGGGCAGCGGACAACGCCGCCAACTCGTCGGCGATCCGCAGGCAGAGACTTTCGTCGTCGATGACGCATGGGCCGGCAATCACGAGCAGCGGGCGGCTCGGTCCGCACTCATGCGGGCCGATCATCGCTGGGAGTCTGGGATTCACGGCAGAAAGCCCTTCGCAGGAAAGGTGATTCGGATCTGGAGGCACCCCGCGCCGAGCGGGCACCATCCGGCTGCGCCAGAGGCCTCGGGGAGCAGGTTCACGGGGATCATACCGCCACCGTCCATTCGACAGGCAGCCCGCCGCAATCTGCCCGGGCTGGCGCCGCATTCGGCACCATGCGCGGCATTCTGCCCGGGCGGCCCCGGGTGAACGTCTCAAGCTGCGACGGACTGCGTCACCCCGGACCGGCGGGAAAATCGCGGAAAAGCCGGGCGAATCACGAATTCATGAGGGAGCTCTCGGAAAATTCTCCTGACAAAGACGGATTGGCACGCCGCATGCATGTCTGGGGGAATCTCCGGGGATCGATTCCCCGCCCCCACCGTCATTTGAAGTGGGGCCTCCGATCATCCCGGTCGTACGGTCGCTTGCCCCTGACCCGTACGGCCAAGACAGGGTGCTCCTGTCGGGTCAGAGGCCCCACTTTTTCATTTCCCGACACGATTCGCTGGTTTTTGGCCGGCGACTCTTGACGATCGGGGGCTCGGTGCGCTACTGTGCGGGATTCCGGGAGACCGGGATTTCGCGCTCCGTGAGCGTGTTTCCCGCCCCCCGTCGCGCCAGCGTAGCTTCAATTGGCAGAGCACCGCATTCGTAATGCGGGGGTTGTGGGTTCGATTCCCACCGCTGGCTCTCCGGCCGGTTTCCGAAACCGACCAACGACAGCCTGCCTTACGAACGCCTGAAGAACGCCTGCTCCTCGTCCGCCGCCTCCAGAAAGGGCCCCATGGTCGCCACCGCCAAGACCGCAGCCGCCAGCCTCGACATCCGGGAACTCGTGACGGGAACGGGTCCTTTCGGTCCCGGCGAAATTCGCGGACTCACCCAGGCGCTTGCAGCCGACGCTTCCGCCCACCGCGACGTGCGGGCCGCCGTTCGCGAACTCGAGCAGCTCACCGATCGCAGCCCGGCGGCGTCCGTCCGGCTGGGCGTCTGCCAGTACCTGCTGGGCCGCTACCGGGAGGCGCTCGACACCCTAAGGTCGGCCGACGGTGGCGCGCTTGCCCTGTATCACCAGGGCCTCGCCCATGCGGCCCTCGAGGCATTCGACAAGGCCCGGGAGGCCTTCGATGCCGCCAAGAAGTCGGGCTACGACGCGATCGCGTGCGGTGCGGCCGCGGCAGAGGCTGCGCGTTCGGCCGGCCAGCTGGATGAAGCGGCCAAGACGCTCGACGGTCTGGCATCCGGCAAGGACGGCGATGCCGCCGCCAAGTCAGCCGACTACTGGGCCGCACGGGGCGGACTGCTGATGGATCGAGGGGCCCCGTCAGGCGAGGTCGCCGCGGCATTCGAGAAGGCAACTGCCATTGATCCCGGCCACTCGCATGCCCTGTTTGCCCTCGGCATCCTCA
>JBJTSM010000510.1:0-7202 GCA_046076685.1 Planctomycetia bacterium
ATCCCTCGCCGTGATGAGACAGGGCAGACCCGTGTCGAGCGCCGCGTGGGCGAACTCGTAGGTCCACTGGGCGTGCAGCACGTCGGGGCCACGGCGCAGCACCGCCTCCCGCATCAGCCGTCGCTCCCGTCGGAAGTCGTCGAGGCAGAAGAGGTAGCCGCGGCGGCTGGGCACGGCGTCGATCGACAGCCGGCCGTTCGACCAGGAGAACGGCCGGGGCAGGCGATGGACCGTGGTCACCACCGACACCTCGTGGCCCCGCCGCAGATACTCCCGTACGAGGTAGGCGCCGAAGGCATACTGAAACCCAACCGGCGCAACGGCCGTGTCCACCCCCTCGGGCTCGAGGAGGTGCAGCGAGATCGGCACGAGGTAGGCGATCCTCATCGGGTCACCGTGGCTCCGCCTGCATGCCGTGAAGCGACGCCCTTCGGCTGGCGGGTGCCGGCATCGAAGCCGACGAAGTCCGGCGGCGGCTGCCTTCCGCCGAGCAGCCACCGATACGTTTCGAGCAGCGCCTGCGCCTCCGCCGCCCAGGTGAAGTCGGTGGTGATCCACGCCGCTCCGCGGCCGCCCATCGCCGCGAGGGCCTCACGGGGCGTGCCGAGCGCCTCCCGCATCGCGGCCAAGACGGCCGCCGGCGCGGGATCGACCCACCAACCGCACCGCCGCTCGACGATTCCGGGCCAGGGCGCGCCCGTGGTCGTGATCACGGGCAGGCGATGGGCCAGAGCCTCGCCGATCACCAACCCGAAATTCTCGCTGATCGTGGGCAGGATGAAGACGTCGCTCGCCAGGTAAAAACCGGTCTTTCGATCGCCCAGCAGGGTGCCCGTGATCGTGGTGCGGTCGAGCACGCCGCCGTCGCGGAGGATCGCCTGCACCTCCTGCACGTGGCCCCGTTCGTCGGGACCGACGATGACGAGGTGCCAGTCGGGAAACTCGCGGGCACACTCGACCCAGGCACGGGCGAGCGTCGTGACCCCCTTGATCGGCTCGATGCGGGAGAGAAACAGGAGGATCCGCCGGCCAAGCGTCTCGGGATACGCGTGGCGGCACGCCTCGACGAGCGCATCGGCCCGGCCGGCGTCGATCGGGGCGGGAGGCGTGATGCCGTTGGGGATCAGGGCGATCGGACCGCGATAGCCGAAGAGCCGGAAGGCCTCCGCCTCGTCGGCCGCCGTGGCGTGCAGGCAGTCGGCCTGATTGAGCATCGCCCGGTCGGCGAGCACCGCCGACGCCCGCTTCTTGAGGCGGCTCTTGCGGAGCCGCGCCGGTTGCAGGGATCCGTGGGGCGTGATCACGTAGGGGACGCCGGCACGCCGGGCGGCGGCCGCCGCGGCCCAGTCGGGAAACTGCCATATGCCGTGGATGTGGACGATGTCGTGATCGGCCGCGAATCGGCCGATCCGCCGGTGCAGTTGACGGCTGTACCAGATCGTGTGCCGGAGCGTGGGCGCCAACTTCAGCACGCGCACCCCGCTCGCCTCGCAATCATCGACCGCCTGTGCCGTGTCTCCGGCCAGCGTCGCCAGTGTCACTTCCGCCCCGGCATCGGCCATGGCGGCGCAGACGGCGGGAATGACCTCGGACGGTCCTCCGGTGTCTTTCCAAAGCCCGGTGATGACATGAAGAACCCGCATGCCGCCGTGTTTCCGCCCGTGGGACCGGGCTATCCGAGGACCACTCAGCGAGCGGTCGCGCCCCCGTCTCCGCCCGCCACGGCCGCGCGATCGCGCGGCCCGCCGAGCAGCGTTACGCCGGTGAGTTCCTGCACGAACCCGGCCACTTCCCGGGCGAAGCGGGCCGGTCCGAAGTGCCGGGCGCGTTCGTGGGCCGCGTCTGCGTTGGCATCGATCGCGTCGGGCCCAAGGGCGGCGGCATGCCGCAACGCATCGCAGATGGCCTGGGCGTTCCCGGGCTCGAACTTCAACGGCGAGTCCCCGGGCATCAGTTCCAACGTCGCGCCCACGGTGGTGGAGGCGGCGAGCAGGCAGCGGGACAACGCGGCTTCGTGCAGGGACACTCCCCAATTGTCGTCCCGACTCGGAAGGATGAAAACCCGCGCGTCGGCCAGTCGCCGCGACACTTCCACCGCGTCGGAAAACGGCACATGCCTGCATCCGGGGGCCGACTCGGCCGTCTTGGCCAGAGGCCCGTCGCCGATGCAACACAGCCGCCATCCCTCGTGGTGGAGGCCCGACCGCCGAAAACCATCGAGCAGCACATCCACCCCTTTCCGTTCGATCATCTGGCCGACGAACAGGATGGTCTTGGGCCGCCGCGAGGCCGGCGTGGCGGCGCTGAACAGCGCCGGATCGGCCCCGTACAAGCCCTCGCGGACATGGCTGTCGGGCACGCCGAAGAAACGCATCAGACGCCGCGCGCCCGTGCCCGGCACGAAGAACCGATCAAACCTGCGGCGCATGCCGAGCCGAAAGCGGATCGCACCCACGCACTGCCGGAGCGTGTTCCGGCGGCGATTGTCCACCATGCAGATGACGGGTCGTCCCTGCTGCTTCGCTTCGACGGCCAGCGCTTTGCAGAGCGGGAACGCCCATCCCGTGGAGAACACGATGTCGGGAGCTCGCGGCAGGAGGGCGTTCCACGACGCCCGGGCCGTGCCGCCGTCGAACCAGTGGATCGGCTGGGATAGCGCCGCTTCGATCTCGGCCGTCGGAAACGGCGGCCTCGTACCCACGACGGTCACCGAGAGATTTTCGAACATCTCGAGGGCCCGGATCTGCCGGGCGGCGTACATCGGCAGCCCCTGCCAGGCAAAGGCGACCGATACCCGCGGCCCAGACTTCGTCTCCTGCGTCGGCATCGGTCAGGTCGCTGGCAGCGGGTGGGGCACGGCACGGGCGTGTGCCGCCGGCTGGGGCCTGCGTTGCGGGCTCTGCTGCCGACCCAGGCCGTACACGCCGAGCAGCCCCGCCACCATGTGGAGGTGCTCGGAAGCCCGCTCGTTCAGCATGTACGGCAGCGTCGCACCTCCGAGGACGATATTGCTGATCACGGCGAGCCCCAACACGCCGATGGCGATATCGGCATCCCTCGCGATGGCGTTGCAGGAGATGATCACGCTGTGCAACAAGATCAGCAGCAAGACCGGTCCGGCGGTGTACCCGAGTCGGAGCAGCGGGTCGAGGAGGATGCTGTGCGTGCTGTAGGGCCAAAGCTCGGCCCTGCTGAGCGATCGGATGTAGAACTTGGGAGACGGCACCCCACAGGCGCTGCCATTCTCCGCCAGGTAGCACATGGCGCCCCACCAGATCGGTCCGCGGTCGGAGAGCAGTTTGAAGGTCATCCTGTCGTACGTCGATCCCTGCCCGCCCCTGACGGCTTCAAACAGTTCCCGCGTCGGATCGTGTGTGAATGCGGCAACAAAGAACACCGACAACGTCATGAGCAACAGCGCGAGGGACATGCCTGTCACGACCGTTTTGCGAAGTCCCCGCCACCCGAAGAGCCCGAGTCCGAGACCGGCGAACGTGTTCCATGTCCAGAGCAGCACCAGCGTGAAGGTCGCCTGCACCGCAGACACGGCACCGAGGATCGAGTAGGCGAGGGCCAGGCAGACGGTCGGTAGTCGGCCTCTTCCCAGAACAGTCAGGGGAGCGAAGCTGCCGGCAACCGGCAGGAGCACCCACAGCTGCCGGCTGTTCATGCCGACCAGCAGATTTCCCAGTATGGTCAGCAGCCCGATGACCGTGAACCCCACCACCAGCTGCATCAGCTGCTTGCGGGAACAACCGGGCATCAGCAGTCCGTAGAAATACACGCCGACGACGAAATAATCGCGGATCCCGCTGGTCCAGCCCGACTCGCCGTAAGCCGCCACTGCCCCGGCCACCACGAAGGGCATGGCCGCGAGATACAGGCCGTAGAGCCAGAACGGAAACGTAGCCCGCCGCGCCGCCTTCGCCGAGACCGCCGCCATGAGCGTCCGCACGAAGAAGGTGACGGTCGGCAGTATGAACGCATATTGCTCGTATCCGGTCAGCTGCCGGGCCAGGTCCTGGCTCTCGTCGAACGTGCCTCGCCCCGCGAGCTGCAACTTCAACTGCACGCACGACAGGACGAAGGGGATGATGACGTCGGGCTTCATCCGCATGGCGAGGGAGCAGGCAAACAGGCAGCGAACCCAGATCGATGACGGCAGATGCACCCACGACCAGAGGACGTAGATCAGTGCCAGCGTGATCAGCACGGGGTTGAAGATCCGGCCGGAAAAGGCCCCGACGATCCGCTCGGGTTCGGATGAGCCATCGCGATCACCACGCATCGCATGGCGTGGCCGCAGATCGTCGCCCATCACCGCTGGCCACGCCGGCACGATCATTTGACTCCGCTCATGGCGACCGGAAGGATGCGACGCACCGCCGACGGCAGCACGGCGTCGGCCGTCTCGAACAACAGCTTCCGCAGCGGCGCGGACCGCAAGGCGAGTACGATCAGGGCCACGCCCCCGAATGCCGCGGCAGCCAGCGGAATCTGCCAATTCCCGAGCGGCACGAATGGCAGCAGACTGACGGCGACGAGCCCGGCGGCGATCAGCACGAGATCGACCACGAGCGCGAGCCAGTCCTCAAACGGGATCCGCACGTTCGTGAATCTGCCCATCTCATGGAGCAGCATGCCGGTCACGATGAAGGGCGTGGGGATCGCGCATGCCGCCATGCCGAGGCTGCCTCCGACCGCCGCGCCGCCGGCCATGAGCGAGAGACGCGTCACGCCCTCCACGGCCGTCACGACCTGCGCCCGCAAGAGCCGACCCGTCGATCCGAACATGTAGGACGCGAAGGCGAGCGTGCAACTCGCGACCGCCGCCAGGGCGATCGCCAGTGTCAGGGGGATCGGCAGGATGAAATGCTCGCCCACCCAGGCCGTGAGAAACTGCCGCCGCACACCGGCGAACGCGATCGCCAGCGATCCGGCAACGATCGTGGTGAGCCGCAGTGAGTTGAGGAACAGCTTGAAGGCGGGTGGCCCCTTCTCACGGGCCAGAAAGCGCGTGAAAGGCGGCAGCAGGGCGCCCCCGAAGGCATTCGCCAGCCCCGTCGCCATCATCGTCGGCTTCGCCGTGTTGGCATAGCTCGTCGCGGCCGCCGGTCCCTGGGTGGCGCTCACGCAGACCACGTCGAAGGTGCCGAGCACGGACTGGACCCAACGCACCAAGAAGCCCGTCGTTCCCAGCATCACGAACGATCGGCAGCGGGCGAGATCCAGCGTCGTCCCGCCACCGCCCGGCCGGAGGAGAAACCAGGCGTTGTAAAGACCGAGCGGAACGCAGGCCACGACGGCCCGAATCACGAACCCCGCCGCGAGGCCGGCCATCCCGAGCCGAGGGACCAGCAGCCAGCTCGTGAACAGCCACGCCATCGGCGTCGCGATGCCGACCAGACCGGTGACGATCGGTCGCAACTGGGCGGTCGGCAGCGCCGTCAGGCTCACCGAAAACTGCGAGAGCATGGCCGCGAACGCGAGGGCGGCCGCGGTCATGCCGACGTGGGTGGAGACGGCGAAGCTGCCTGGGGAAAGCCGGCCCGCGCCGACGACCGCGCCCAACACCAGCATGCCGCCGATGACCGAGGAGGCCGCCGACACCGCGAGCCCGCTGAGTAGTTCCGCAGACGCATCGTCGTGCCTTTCCAGTCCGAGCGCACGGCTGAGACGGACGACCAGCACGCCACTCACGCCCATGTCGGCGAGGCCTCCGATCGCCCCCAACGCCGTCAAGCCGAGCCATGTGCCATAGCCTTCCTCGCCGAGGTAGCGGATCGACATCGGCACGACCGCGAGGCCGCAGATGATCTGGCAGGCGGTCGCCGCGTAATTGCAGACGAGCGACGCGATGACGGTCCTGTGGCGCGACATCAGGATCTTCCCGCCGCCGGGCACGATGCCGCCGGAAACATGGCTTCCAGCAGGTGCTCGAAGCGGCCCGCGGCCCAGGCCGCAGACGCGCGGGCGGCCACCTCTGCCCGGATGCCCGCCCGATCAGCCTGCGAAACGGGACCTTTGGTGATCACTCGCGCCAGCGCCGTCGCCAGACTCACAGGGTCATTCGGCGGCACGACGTCGCCCATACGGGGCGACGACACGAGCACCGCCGCTCCACTGGTCGACGTGCAGATCACGGGTGTGCCCGCGGCGAGCGACTCGTTGACGAGCGTGCCCCAGCCATCGAACCGACTTGGAAGAACGGCACAGTCGGCCTGGCCGAGGGCCGAGCAGATGCTGTCGTTGCCGACGACGCCGCGGAAAAAAACCTGTCCGTCGAGCCCGAGTGCACGGGCCAATTGCTCGAGCCTCGGCCGTTCCCGGCCATCGCCGAGGCAATCGAGCCGCCAGCCATGTCTGGGCAGCCTGGCACAGGCCCGGAGGAGCACGTCGATGCCCTTCCGATGCACGAGTTGGCCGGCGGAGACCAGCCGCACCAAGCCGTCGGCGGCAGACCTCGCGGCACTCGCCGCCAACGGCGGCACGTCGAGATAATAGCCGAACGGCACGATCTTGTCCTCGGGAAAACCGATCCGGCGGAAGAACTCGCAGCCCACGCCGCCGATCGCCAACACAAACGCGAATCGCCGCGCCCACCGGGCCGCGAGCATGCGGCCCCGCAGTCGCTTGATCCAGCCCGTCGCCCACGGCTGCTCGGGGGCCTCCGAAAACATCGCCAACCGGGCCGAGGACGGCGCCAGCCTGCGAAAACCGGCCCATACCAGACGATGCGAGAAGAATCCTGAAAACACGTGGAGCGACGAGGCGTCGGCGTGAGCCGCGACCGCCGCATGATTGGCAGGAATCGAAATATCGACCACGTTCACGTGCGTGTGGTGCGCCGTGCGCCAGCCCTGTGCCCGCCGGTCGGCCGGCAGCGCCCGCTCGACCGCGAGGATGACTTCGCCGTCAAATTGCCGGGCCACCGCTTCAAGAAAAGCTTCCTGATGCGGACTGGCGATCGGCTGCCAAAAGACGATGCGGGAAATGGTCGCCACAAGTCTTTCACTCGGCCCCGTACTCAGCGAATCAGCGGCCCGACACGGCCCGGCGCGCCGTAGACGATCGACTCCGGCGGAGCGTCGGAGAGCGCACACGAATTCGCGCTCACCTTGCTGCGGGCGCCGATCCGCCGGCCCGGCCCGACCGAGGCGTGCATGCCGAGGAAGACATCCTCCGCGACATGGGCATGGCCG
>JBJTSM010000511.1:0-7821 GCA_046076685.1 Planctomycetia bacterium
CATCGAGAGCGGACTGCCGGGCTGGAGCTTCTGTTCCTCGATCGAGTCGACGGCGCGGGAAAAGACGGGCAGCTTTCTCAGGACGGCGAAGGCGTTGCTCTTCTCGAGGCGGTCGTACTGTTCCCGCGCCCGCAGAGTCGACGAGACGAACGCGGCATCCTCCGGGATGATCGCGATCCCGCTCGTGGCGAGGACGTCGGCGGCACGTGCACCGGAGGCGTGCAAGGCGACGATCGCGGCGACGACAGCGGGGAACAGCGGCGCGGGGATCGCGCGGATCGAGAACAACATCGTCGGCTTCCTTTGGCTGGGGTCTGGGCTTCGGCACGTGCTCTGGGTGTCGGGGCGGGGCACGCACCATTCAGCCCCGGGAGACCGCACACCGCCGTGGAGGGCGGCGCAAGGCTCATGATAGGATAAGCGAAACCCGACGACGGAGAGAACACGGAATCTTCGGGATACCGGCCCGGAGGCAGGCCGGCCAATCGCGGCCGACGACCGTCCGACGTGAAACTCGTCTCGACGCCCGTCTCAACGCCAGGAGAGTTCTCGTTTTGTTCATCGGCTCGACACAGATCATCGACACGTTCGCCGAGGCCTTCCGCCTGCGGCATGCGCGGCTCATCGTCACGGCGGCCGACGCTCACTGGCTCGACGCCGCGACCCGTGCCGCCTGCGGCTACGGCACGAGCGTCATCGGCTGCGATGCGGAGATCGGCGTCGAGCGGTGGCTCGCGGAGGGGGAGACGCCCGATGGCCGGCCCGGGGCGAACATTCTCGCCTTTGGTTTCTCCGCCGATGGCGTGGGCAAGGCGGTGGCCAACCGCACCGCGCAATGCCTGCTCACCTGCCCCACGGCCAGCGTGTTCGACGGCCTGCCGGCCGCGGAGGAGCGGCGGCCGCTCGGGGCTCATGTGCGGTTTTTTGGGGACGGTTTCGAGAAGACGAAGGTCGTGGACGGACGCCGCTATTGGCGGGTGCCCGTGATGGACGGCGAGTTTCTCGTCGAGGAATCGGTGGGCATCGACAAGGGGGTCGGTGGCGGGAATTTCATCCTGCAGGGCAGGTCGCTGGCCGCCACGCTCGCCGCGGCCAGGCGGGCGGTCGACGCCATCGCCGGCACCCCGGGCACGATCACCCCCTTTCCGGGAGGCGTCGTCAGGTCGGGCAGCAAGGTCGGCTCACGCTACGAGGCGCTTCGTGCCTCGACCAACGAGGCCTTCTGCCCGGCACTCGTCGGCCGCGTGGAAACCAGCCTCGTCGCCGGGGCGGCCTGCAGCCTGGAAATCGTCATCGACGGCATCGATGAATCGGCCGTCGCCGCCGCGATGGTGGGCGGCATCCGGGCGGCGGTCGGCCCGGACATCCTCGCCGTCTCCGCGGGCAACTACGGAGGAAAGCTGGGCAAGTTCCACTTTCATCTTCGCCAGCTTCTCAGCCCCGCCTGACCTGCGACCTCCGTTCAAATGGGCTTTCTTGCAGCCGGTCGACTGTGGTACTCCCCCGCGATCCAACCTCCGGGGACCCGCCGATGCAAGAACCCGAACGCACCTCCCGCCAAGACCTCGTCGTGCCCCCACGGCAATCGAACCTGCCGTTGATGCTGGGGGCGATCCTCTGCGCCGGCTGTGGCTTTGGCCTCGTGTGGGCGCTCGGCATCGGCCGCACACCAGCAGGCGGCGAGTCGACTGCGCCGGCATACGCCGGCGTGCCGGATGACGAAACCGCTCCACCGCAGGTGATCAACGAACGCGACTGGCGGCCGGCCGCGTCGCCTGCCGCCGTTCCTGCCGATCCCGAACGCTATCCGACCCGCCCGGCCACGCTGGAAACCCCTTTGGACATCCAGCCCATGCCGACGACGCCCCCCGATGGCCGGACGTCGCGTTTCACGGCTCCCGGTCGGTTCCCGGGGACGGGCGACGAGCCGATCCGCCTGGCCTCGGCCGAAGCGGCCGCCAGCGACGCCGAACCCGCCATCGACCCGGTTGACGCCGCACCGACCGCGACCGACGCAAGTGACGACGATCTGCTGCCGCCCCCCGCCGAGACCAGCGACCCTGCACCCGCCGCTCCTGCTCCGCCCGCGACGTTTTCCGAATCGGAACCGGCGATCCAGCCGCCCCCACTGCCGCCATCGCCGGCGCCGGATGCAGGTGGCGATCTGCTCCAAGAGCCGCCGACACCGCTCCCCCCTGCCGCTCCGACTGCCTCGGCCCCCGCTGCGCCCCGCCGTTTCACCTCGCCGGATCTCGCCGCCCCGCCCGCCAGCTTCAGGCCGGCGGCGGTCGCCCCGGCCGCGCCCGCTCCCCCTTCACCCGTCGTCGGCGTCACCGCCACGAATCCCTTCGCCAGCGCACCGCCGATGGGACCGACGCCCCAACAGCGAACGGTGACGGGAGCGGTGGGTGGCGGCCCGCTTCAGCCCGGGGCCGCGGCCGGCACGACGCCGGAAGCCATGGGGCAGGGCCGCCCGGGTGCCATGCAACTCGAGGGCCTGCAGACCCCGCAACTGGCCGTGGAAAAGCGTGGGCCGCGCGAGATCCAGGTGGGCAAGCCCGTGCGGTATGAACTCCTTGTCCGCAACGTCGGCACGGCGACGGCCCAGGATGTCACGCTGCGGGATGCCGTGCCTTACGGCACGACGCTGATCACCACGACGCCGCCGGCGAGTCCGGCAGCCGCCGGCCCCTTGGCGGGTGGCGGTCAGGGCGGCGGCGCCGCGGCGGCGGAACTGATCTGGCCGCTCGGTCCCCTGCCACCCGGCGGCGAAGCCCGCGTGTCGATGGAAGTGATGCCGCAGATCGAAGGGGAGATCGGCAGCGTGGCCAGCGTCACCTTCCGCACGGAAGCATCGACGCGTTCCCGCGCCACCAAGCCCGCCCTCAAGCTGGAGGCGTCCGAAACCAAGGCGGTGCGGATCGGCGGCGAGTTGAAGCTTTCGCTCAAGGTCAGCAACCCGGGCACGGGCGTGGCGACCGGCGTGGTGGTCGAGGGCGAATTGCCCGAGGCCGTCTCGCACAGCGCCGGCCGTGAGCTGGAATTCGACGTCGGGCAACTGCGTCCCGGCGAGTCGCGCACGATCGATCTGGTCGTCGGCTCCGCGGGCCCCGGGGTGCACGTCGCCCGCTTCGCCGCCCGGGCCGACGGGCGCCTGGAAGTCGAACAGCCGGTGCGGATCGAAATCACGGCACCCACGCTCGAACTCCGGGCCGAGATGCCGTCGCGCCGGTACCTGCAGCGACCCGCGACCTGCGTGCTCTCGATGGTCAACGCCGGCACCGCCCCGGCGCGGTCGGTGGAGCTGGCCGTCCAGCTGCCGCCGGGCATGAAGTTCGTGCGGGCCAATCACGCCGGCTGGTACGAGGAGCGTTCGCATCGCGTGCTCTGGAACCTCGAGGAACTGCCTCCGGGCGAGGTGGGGAGCGTGGAGATGGTGCTCATGCCGGTCGATCTCGGGCCGCAGAAGATCGTGGCGGCGGCCCGCAGCAGCGACGGCCCTTCGGACCAAGCGACCCACACCGTCGAAGTCGAGGGCCTCGCCGCGCTCTTCTTCGAGGTCACGGACAGTGAAGACCCGATCGAGGTGGGGGGCATGACGGAATACATCGTGCGCGTCGGCAACCAGGGCACGAAGGCGGCCGGTGGCGTGCGGCTGACGGCGACCCTGCTCGGCGATCTCGAGCCCGTCGACGCCAAGGGGCCGGCGGCGCATCGCATCGAGAATCTCGCGGTCGTGTTCGAGCCGCTGGCGAAGCTCGCTCCCTCCGAGGAGGCCGTGTTCCGCGTCCGTGTCCGCGGCCGCCGCGAGGGCGACCAGCGGATGCAGGTGCAGCTCGTCAGCGACGACCACCCCGCCCCGATCACGAAGGAAGAGATCACCCGCGTCTACGCCGACCGCTGACGAAGCTCGAAGCCAGGGCCAGGACCATCCCCCGGCTCGCGCCGGGGGCTTTTATTGGGGAACCGCCACCCATCCACCATCCCCCGGCTCGCGCCGGGGGCTTTTATTGAGGAACCGCCACCCACCCACCATCCCCCGGCTCGCGCCGGGGGCTTTTATTGGGGAACCGCGCCGGCTGCCATAAAAGCCCTGAGCGCAAGCGACGGGATCCGGTGGATTCCCCCGCTCGCTCACGCCCGCAGCACCGCGCCGCACTGGCGGCCGCATGCCGCCACCACCGCGTCGATCGTGCGGCCTGCCTCCTCGCCGGAGAGCGTGCCCGAGTCACTGCGGAGCCGCAGCGCGACGACGAAGCTCTTCCTGCCCGCGCCGAGCCGCTCGGCGTCGGTCCACACCTGCGCGAGCCGGCACTCTTCCAGGAGGCCGCCCGCGGCGGCGCGGATCGCCGCCTCGATGTCGCCCCACGGCACCGCCTGATCCACGACCAGGTTCACGTCGCGCTCGACGGCGGGAAACTCGCTGGGGCGAAATCTCGCCGGCTCCATGTCGACGGCAAACTCCAACCGATCCAGCCGAAGTTCCGCGGCGGATACCGGTCCCTTGAGCCCCATCCCGCCAAGCACCCGAGCGGCCACCTCGCCCACGACGCCCACCCGCTCGGTCGGCATGCCTGGCCGGTCCAGCACGATCTCGGCGACTCGTCCGGCAGCGAAGAGATCGAGTCCCTCGACCGGTCGATACCGCACGCTGATCGCACCGGTGCCGCCGGCCGCGAGCCCGAACCGGCCGAACACCGCCTCGGTGAGCCCCTTGGCCGCAGCAAATTCCCTGCCCAGCACAAACGCCAAGAGCAGCGGCTCTTCGACCGGTGATCCGGCGGCCTGAGTCGCTGCGGCCGGCCGCGCCAGGTAGCCGCGGGCCGTCTCGAAGAGTTCCGGACGCTGCGCCCCGACGGCGACATTGGCGGCGCGGGCCTCGAGCAGGCTCGGGAGCAGCGTGCGGCGCAGGCGGTCCGCTCCCCGGACGAGCGGCGGCGCACAGACGAGTGGCGGCGTGTCTCCCCACGGGCTGGCCGTCGCTTCGAGCGGAGCGGCGACCACACTCCGCGTCATCGCCTCGCAGAAGCCCGCCGCCACGAGCACGTCGGCCGCCCGCCTGAGCGTGCGATCACGGCCCGACTCGGCCACCGGCCGGGCCGGCACGGCGACGTCTTCGGGCACGCTTGCGTACCCCTCGATCCGGGCGATCTCCTCCACGAGATCGATCTCGCGCCAGCAGTCACGCCGCCACGTGGGCGCCTTCCATCGCGAATGGTCGCGGTCGATCGCCTCGGCCACGAATCCCAGGCCCACCAGGATCGCCTGCTGGCGAGCGACCGGAATCTCGATGCCGAGCACCTCGGCGACCCGCGCGTGCCGCAGGTCGATCGTGGCGGGGCTCGCAGCCAGACGGCCCGCCTCGGCGGCGCCGCGCATGAGCTGTCCGCCCGCCAGTTCCAGGATCAGGGCGGCCGCGCGACGGCTGGCCCAGTCCACCGCGGCGGGATCGGGCACCCGTTCGAAGCGATACGACGAGCCGCTCGCCAGCACGAGCCCCCGGGCGGCGGCCCGGACGGTGAGCGGCGCGAACTGGGCCGATTCCAGGAGCACGTCGGTCGTCCTGGCGTCGATCTCGGTGCGGGCCCCTCCCATCACGCCGGCCAGCGCCACCGCCCCTTCCGTATCGGCGATCACGCCCATCGAGTCGGTGAGGGAGTAGGTCTTGTGGTTGATGGCGGTGAACGACTCTCCGGCGGCCGCGCGCCGCACGGTGATGCGGCCGCCGCGAATCTTGGCCAGATCGAATGCGTGCAACGGCTGGCCGCATTCGAGCATCACGTAGTTGGTCACGTCGACGACGTTGTTGATGCTCGCCACCCCCACCGTCGCGAGCCGCTCGACGAGCCAGGCGGGGCTCGGCCCCACGCGCACGCCCTTGATGACCCGGGCCGTGTACGAGGGACAGATCTCCGGGGCGAGGATCTCCACGGCGATCTCCGTGGTGGCGGCCGCCCCGCCTTCCGGCGGGCGTGGATCGGGAAGATGCAACGGCCGGGAGAAGAGCACGGCGGCCTCGCGGGCCACGCCGACGTGGCCGAGGCAGTCGGGGCGATTGCTCGTCACCTCGATCTCCACGGCCGTGTCGGCCCCGACCGTCCGGGTCGATTCGTGATTGAGCCCCGACAGCATCAGCCGCTCGACGAGCGCATCGACCGACTCGGGCAGGCTCACGTAGTCGGACAGCCATGTGGTGGAGATGATCATGGGATCGCCCTTTCAGAGGAGCACGGCGATGGAAGGCCGCGGCACCGCATGCCGCCAAGCGGTGCGGAGCCGATCAGAACTGCCTGAGAAAACGCACGTCGTTGCGATAGAAATCCCGGATGTCGGCGACGCCGTAGCGACGGGCGGCGATCCGCTCGACCCCCAGGCCGAACGCGAAGCCCGCCACCTCGCCGGGGTCGTAGCCGACGGCCGCCAGCACGGCCGGGTCGACCATGCCGGCTCCACCCATCTCGATCCACCGCCCGCCCCACTCCATGTCGAACTCGACGCTCGGCTCGGTGAACGGAAAGAACGACGGCCGAAACCGGACGTGCACGTCGCCGCCGAGAAAGCTCGAGGCAAGCTGCCGTAACACGCTCTTGAGATGGGCCATGGTCGTGCCCCGCTCGATGAGCAGGCCCTCGACCTGGTGAAACATTGGGTAGTGGGTGGCGTCCGCCGTATCGGGGCGATACACGCGCCCCAGCGACACGATCCGCAGCGGCGGCCGCCTGTTTTCCATGACGCGGATCTGCACGGTGCTCGTCTGCGACCGCAGCAGAAGCGGGTCGGCCCCGCGGGCGACGGCCAGGTAGAAGTTGTCGAGCGGATCGCGGGCCGGATGCTCGGCGGGAATGGCGAGGGCCTCGAAGTTGTGCCATTGGTCCTCGACCTCGGGACCGTCGACGCTCTCGAAGCCCAGGCGGGCCATGATCTCCTGGACCCGCCGGATCGTCTGGGTGATCGGGTGCACGTGTCCGAGCGGCACCGGATCACCGGGGAGCGTCACGTCGATCGTGTCGAGGGCCGCTGCGGCGGCGCCGCCGGCGAGCCGTTCCTGAACGGCCGCGAACGCCGCCGTCACCGCGGCCTTCGCCTCATTGAAGTGCCTGCCACCGGCGGGCCGGTCGGCGGCATCGAGCCCCCCGAGGAGCTTCTGGATGGCCTTTAGCCGACCGCTCCGCGCGCCGAGATACTCGACGCGGGCCTGTTCGAGACCGGCGGCATCCTTCACGCCATCCAAGGCATGTGACGCCGCCTGATGAAACGTGGCGAGTTCCGCCTGGAAGGCATCGATCGTCACGGAGCCTCCCGCCGTTTTGCCTCCCGCGACCCGGGCATCCGCGGGAGCCGCATCGTCGCGGCCTTTCGACACAGTCACGGCACTACGCGACCGCAGCCGGCTCCGGCAATCCAAGGGCCTTCCGCGCGGCGTTCACGATCGTGTCGAAGCCGGTCGGATCGACCACCGCCATCTCCGAGAGCGTCCGCCGATCGAGTTCCGACCCGATCTTCTCGAGGCCGGCGATGAACTGGCTGTAACGCAGGCCGCGTTCACGGCAGGCGGCATTGATCCGCACGATCCAGAGCCGACGGAAATCCCGCTTCTTGCGCCGGCGGTCGCGCCGGGCGTAGACGCCGGCGCGGATGATCGACTCCTTGGCGGTGCGGAGCAGACGGCGACGGCCGCCGACGGATCCCTTCACCCGCTTGAAGAGACGCTTCTTGGCTCGGAGACGGGGGACGACGTTTTTCGTGCGCATGGTTGATAGTCGCTTTCTGGAACGAACACTCTCGCGTTTTTTCGTGGATTTTCAAGGGCCCCGGCCGAAG
>JBJTSM010000512.1:0-2575 GCA_046076685.1 Planctomycetia bacterium
TTTCGATGACGTTGATGATGCTCGCGTAGGTGGATGGCCGACCGATCCCCTCCTCCTCCATCTTTTTCACGAGCGTGGCCTCGGTGTAACGCGGAGGCGGCGACTGGAACTTCTGCCGCGGCTCGATCTCGAAGGGGGCCAGCTCGGCGCCCTTCTGAAAATCGGGCAGCACCTGGTCGCCGTCGTCCTTGGGCGCACCGCTCACCGCGTAGAAGCCGTCGAACCGCAGCACGCGGCCACTGGCCTTGAAGACCGCGCCGGTATCACGGTCGGTCCGCCGCATGCGGACGCTGGTCGAGTCCCACTCCGCGTCGGTGGACTGGCAGGCCAAAAAGCTCTGCCAAATGAGCCGATAGACCTTGAGCTGGTCGGGCTCGAGAGCGGCCGCGATCGCGTCCGGATCCCGGAACGCGTCGGTCGGGCGGATCGCCTCGTGGGCCTCCTGGGCACTCTCGTTGCTGCTGGAATAGGAGCGGGGCTTCTCGGGAACGTAGCGGCCGCCCAGCCGCTGCTCGAGGTAGCGGCGGGCCATGTCCACCGCCTCCCGCGAGAGGTTCGTCGAGTCGGTCCGCATGTAGGTGATCAGGCCCACGCGGCCCTCGCCAGGCAGGTCGATCCCTTCGTAGAGCTGCTGGGCGATCCGCATCGTGCGGTCGGTCGACATGCCCAGCCGGCTGCTGGCGGCCTGCTGCAGGGTGCTCGTGATGAACGGTGGATAGGGACGGGAGCGGGTCCGTGTCACGTCGATCGACTCGACGGTGTAGCGGGCCTTGGGATCGGGGCGGCCCGTGATCCGCACGACGTTTTTGCCGCGGCCCTTGCCGTGGGCGTCGGTCTCGCGGACGACGTGCGGTTCGATCAGCCCCGCCGCCTCCGCCGCCGCCCGAGCCTTCTCGGCAAGGTCTTCCGTCGCGGTGTTTTCCGCCTCGATCCGCAGTGGCTTGCCGGCCACCTCGACCAGGTCGCAGGACAGGGCACGGCGATCGGCCAGCCACGCCATCCGCTCCCGCACCAGCGGCGGCCGCCCCCGCTCGTCGCGGCCGGCCATGAAGGCGGCCCACTGCCCGTGCAGCGCGGTGGCCGAGGCGACGTCGAATGTCATGTTGGCGGTGATGTCCCACGACTCCGCCGGCGTGAACTCACGGATTTCCTGTTCGCGCTCCACCACAATCCGCGTGGCCACGCTCTGCACGCGGCCGGCGCTCAGGCCGCCGGCGACCTTCTTCCAGAGAATGGGCGACACCTGGTAGCCGACGATCCGATCCACGATCCGCCGCGCCTGCTGGGCCTCGACACGGGGCATGTTGATGACCCGGGGCTCCCTGAAGGCCCGCTGCACCTCCGTCTTCGTGATCGCGTCGAACGTCACCCGCTTGGCATGGGCCGGATCGACGTCGAGCACCTGCGTGAGATGCCAGGCGATCGCCTCCCCCTCACGATCCAAGTCGGTCGCGAACCAGACCTCGCTGGCGCCCCTGGCGAGGCGGCGGAGTTCCGAGACCGTTTTGGTCTTGTTGTCGTCGATTTCATAGGTCGGGGCGAAATCGTGGTCGAGATCCACGCCCGGGACGGGCTGCTTGGACCCCCGCGGCGACTTGCTCGGCAGGTCGCGGATGTGCCCGATCGAGGCCTTGACCACGAATCCCGGGCCCAGGTACTTCTCGATGGTCTTCGCCTTGGCGGGGCTCTCGACGATCACCAACTGAAAGTCGCCCTTGGGCAGGCCCGCCCCGGTTGCGACCGGACGGCGGCTCTTGGCGGGCTGTCGCTTGGATGTCTTTTTGGCCATCGGTGGGAGCGTTGTCCGGGGTGGTTTTGGCGAGGTTGGCAGGCGTCAGGCTGGCATCGGGATTGGCGCAAACCGGCCCAGCGCTACAATCTGCGGCCTGTCAGCAGGACTCCAAGCGTTACCCTGCCCTCAAGATCCTTGTCAAGCCTCGGCGGTTCTGCCGTCCGGGAACAGCCCACAGGCGGTGCCATGGTCGGCTCGTTCGAAATTTTCCGCAAATACCAGCGCGGCCTGCTGGTTTGTGTCGCGATTCTGGCGATGCTCGCCTTTTTCGTGCTCCCTCCGTTTCTGCAGATGGGCAGTTCCGCGGGTGGGCAGGATCCGGTGGCCGTTGCCTGGAAAGGTGGCGAGATGCGGGAGGGTGGTCTCGAGCGGACGGTCGCCCTGCGATCGCTCGTCAACCGGTTTCTGATGGAGTCGGCGGCCGCCGGCGGCCGTGATCCGTCTCGCCTGCCGCTGCTTCCCGAGGGGGAGGAGCAGACGGTGCAGACGACGCTCCTGGCCCAGGACGCCAAGGCCAATGGCATCCTGATCAGCGATCAGGCCATCAACGATTTCCTGGGGCAATTGACCGGCAATCTCGTGCGGCAGGAGCAGTTCGACGAGATCATTTCCCGCCTCCGCCTCGGCCCGCTGCCGCTCACGCAGCATGATCTCTTCGAGACGCTCCGCACGGAACTGGCCGCCCGCACGATGCTGGCGCTGCATCAATCGGGAATCAATGCCGATCCGCCGGGCTGGCAGTGGGATTACTTCCGCCGGCTCGAGCAGCGGGCCACGGTCGAG
>JBJTSM010000513.1:0-3079 GCA_046076685.1 Planctomycetia bacterium
CCGCCGGTCGTCAGCGCCGCTCGATGCTCGCTCTCACCGCCTCCCAGTCGATGCCGAGCGGCCGCTTCGGCGACTCGGGCAAGCCGGCGGTGAGCCGGCGGATTTCGGCGATCCGCCAGGCCGTGTCTGGATGCGTGGAGAGAAACTCGGGGCCGTCGCCGGGGGCCGCGCGGTCGAGCCGTTCGAAGAACGTGGCCATGGCCGTCGGCGGCAGGCCCGCCCGCGCGAGCAGTTCGAGCCCGTCGCGATCGGCCTCGGCCTCCTGCTCGCGGCCGTAGGAGAGCTGCACCAGTTCGCCGGCCCGGGCCGCCCACTGGCCCAGGTCGCCGCCGCCGGTCGCCAGGGCGATCACGGCGGCGCCGCCGAGCTGCTGCACGAGCCGCTTGAGGCCGTGGCGGTGCAGCACGTGCTGGATCTCGTGCGCGAGCACGGCGGCCACCTCGTCGGCCGAGCCCGCCTCCGCGAGCAGGCCCGTGAAGACCACGATCTGCCCGCCCGGCAGGGCCAGGGCGTTGACGCGAGGATCGTCCACGACGGTGACGGTGAACGTGTAGCCGGGGTTGTCCGCGGCCGCCACGAGCCGGTCCACGATCCGCTCCACCGCGTCGCGGGCGGGCCCTTCTCCCAGCCGCTCTTCCCCGGCGAGAAACCCGTCGGCAAGGAGGCGGCCGAGCTGCATCTCCGTCTTCACCGGCATCACGTCGGCCGCGACCTCGGGCGCGAGCCTGGTGCACGACCACCAGCCGGCCACGACAGCCGCCACCATGCCGATCGCAAAGAACATGAGCCCGCTCACGAGCCGCCGCGCGTGGGCATGCTTGCCCGCGGCAAAGCTCGCGAGCACGCCCCGGCACGGCTCGCCCACACGGTCGGCGAGCACCGCGATGAGATCATGGTCGCGGAGCGCGACCGCCGCGATCCCGGGCTCGCGCGGCTCGCGACAGGTGAGCGTGATCCAGGCCCGCTCGTCCCCCGCCACCTCGCAGGCGAGGCTTTCGTAGGGCCACCGCACCGACGTACCCCCCTCGGGCTCGATGACGAGCCAGCGGGATTCGAGCGCGACCGTGCACGGGAGGGATCCCGGGGCGTCGGCGGAGAAATACGACGCGGAAAAGCTGTCGGTCATCACCGCACGCCCTCTGCCTCAGCTGCCGCGGCTGGGGATATAGCGGCTCAGCCAGCCGGCGAAGGCCGCGGGGCTGCGGGTTTGCACGTAGATCGTGCCCGGCCCGCGGAACCGGCAGACGAAGCCCTCGCCCGACGTGAAGCTCGAGATCCAGCCGGCGGCGGCCTTCGTGATCTCGTAGCTGGTCGTCGACTCCCAGGCCACGAGGTGGTTGTTGTCGACGATGTATTCCTCGCCTGGCTTGAGGTCGAATCGCATCAGCGCACCGAACGTGTTGATGAGCAGCCTGCCCGTGCCGCCCACCCGCGTCACGAAGAAGCCCTCGCCGCTGAAGAGGCCCTTGGTGAGGTTCTGCGTTTTCGTGGAGAGCTCGATCTCGTGCTCACCGGCGAGGAACGAGCCCTTCTGCAGGAAGAACTCGGTGCCGGTGAGTTCGAGAAGCTGGATGCCTCCCATCATCGCCGGCGCGAGCAGCGCCTCGCCTCCGGCGGGGCCCGCCGTGAGCGTGAGGTGGAAGAAGGTCTCGCCGCGGAGCAGCGAACGGGAGAGGGCCCCCATCACGCCGCCCTTGAGCGAGCTTTCGATCGTGATGCCCGGCGTCATCGACATCATGGCGCCCGAGTCGGCGAAGATCGACGACCCGCCCGGCAGGATGGCCTTGACGATCGGCGCGTCGCCCTCGTCGATGATCTCGAACTGCACGCGGCTCATGGCATGCTCCTGGCGAGATGAAGCGGAAAATTCGCCGTGGGAGTCTAGCATGGAGGTCCGTTGTCAGCCGGGCGGTCGCCGCTCGGCGGGCCAGCAGGCCACGAGGATCGCCAGGGCCAGGGCCGGGGCGGAGCAGACGAGCGCGGCGAGGTTCATCGGTCGACCAGGTCACTTCGTCGGCCAGCCGTGCAGCCGGCCGCCGGTGTCGCCCGCGAGCACGACCGAGCCGTCGCCCGACACGGCCACCCGCGTCGGCAGAAGGGCCACGCCCGCCGGCGGCTTCTTGTCGGCGGGAGTGTCGTCGGCGATCGAGAACTTCTTGAGTTCGTTGCCCTCGGCCGACCAGAGCTTCACAACGCCGTCGCGGCCGCACGTGGCCAGTTCACCCTGCGGGCCGAAACGGCAGTCGAGCACGCCACCCGGGTGGGCGTTGGGCTTGTTCACGACCGGCCAGCCGTCTTTCACGTCCCACCAGACCACCGTGCCATCCTCGCCGCAGGAGGCGACGACGCCCGAATCACTCCGCCAGGAAAGCGCCCGGACCGATTTCTTGTGCTCCGAGAGCGGCAGGATCACGCCGCCGGTCGCGCCGTCCCAGAGATGGATGTTGCCGATCCGGTCGCCCGTGGCGAGAAACTTGCCGTCGGGCGAGAAGGCGACCGCCGTCACCCAGTCGGTGTGCTTGTCGATCGTGGCCTTGAGGCCGCCATCCTCGGTGGAATAGAGCTTCACCTTGCGGCTCGTGCAGCCGATTGCCACGAGCTTTTCGTCGGGCGAAATGTCGGCGGCGATGATCGCATCGGGCTCGTCGGCCACGCTCGCGACGCGTTCGCCGGTGGCTACGTCGAAGAGCACGACCGAGCCGCTCTGCACCGGCTTGCCGCCGGCGGCGAGGAGCAGCCGGCCCGAGCGGCTGAAGGA
This sequence comes from Planctomycetia bacterium, assembly GCA_046076685.1. Lineage (GTDB taxonomy): Bacteria > Planctomycetota > Planctomycetia > Pirellulales > UBA1268 > CAMCQY01. The sequence goes on from JBJTSM010000513.1 coordinate 2,759, forward strand.
GAGAACGAGCGGCTCCCCCTCGTGGAAGGCGAGGGAACCATATTGCTTGTCGAGCGACGAATAGAGGTCGATCGCGCCGTAGCTGGCGACGGCCGCCACGGGCGCCCGGGGGCTCGCCGCCAGCGCGAGCACCGGGAACGGACGGATCGTCTTCGGCCGCTCGACGGAGGGCAGATCCTTGGGCACCGCGCCGGGAGCGTCGGCCGCGGCCGGGGCAGCCGGCTTGAAGCCGAGCGTGCGGACGGCGGCGGCGGAACTGCCGGCGTTTTCCCGCAGGCCGGTGTCGATCCATTTCCTGATGAGGGCCACCTGGTCGGCCGG
>JBJTSM010000514.1:0-2299 GCA_046076685.1 Planctomycetia bacterium
GGTCGTAGATCTTCGTCTCGACGAGCTTCTGCGTGAGGGCGTTTGACAGCGACTGGATGCCGCTCGTCGCGTAGAGGGCGTCTTCCGTGCGAACCTGCGGATAGGCCCACTGCTCCGCCGCGGGCCCGGGGGGCAATCCGCGCGGCAGCGTCGAGAGGAAGCTCACGCCCGTGCCCCATTTCTCCGAACCGCCGAGAAGCCGCAGCGTTTCGGGCTTCCAGAAATCCATCGCATCCCGCTTGCCGTAGGGCTCGACGCCCGTCACGAACTCGCCGTTGGAGAGATAGCGGCAGAAGCTGAAGAGCGGCACCTCGTAGCAGACGGTCATGTGGGCCCAGATGCAGGGCTCGCGGCCGGCCGCCTCGAAGAGCCGCCAGAGCCGCATGTTCACGCGGCGGAGCGCGAGCGACGTGAACCCCACGCGGCGGCCGTTCTTGCTGCCGGCATATTCGTAGGCGGTCGAGTCGAGCGAATAGGTGTTGCCCACGCTCACGTCGTCCCAGTAGACGCCGTCGATCACGCCGCGCTTCAAAAACTCGTTGATCGCCCAGACGGCGTAGTCTTCGCACTCGGGCGTCCAGGCGATTTTGCCCGTGCCGGCCCACAGGTCGTGATTCCAGTCGCGAAACGCCGGGCCCATGCCCGGAAACGCCGCATCGGCGTAGAGGATGCACCGGCCCCACTTCGCCCGGCACTGCGGGGCCATCGCCTCGGCATGCTCCCAGCTCCGCGGCTCGAGCCGGAAGCAGTCGCCATTGACCGGATCGGTCGGATCGGTCTTCAGGTCGAACCCGCCGAAGGTGTCGCACGAGCCGAAGTTCACGCCCCCCGCGGCCATCTGCTTCCGCCAGTCATCGGGCGCGGGCTTCGCGGGCGTGGGCAGCAGGATGAAGTGAAACGTGCGGCCGGCGGCGGGGATCTTCGTGGCCTCGCGGATCACGTTCATCCGGAACACGACCGCGTCCTTTTCCCGCAGGATCTCCTGCGCGGGGTTGGGCCCGTCGATCGTCCAGCCCTTGTCGTTCTCCGCGCCGAAATAGAGCCCCACGTCGTCGGCGCCGAGCCAGATGTGCGGCATGAAGTTGGTCACGCCCTCGGCCCGGCCGAACGACGGGTAGGGCTTGTCGCTGCTCCGCCACACGCTCCCCTCGCCTGCGGGCACCATCGTCGCGATCCACGACGCGCGAAAATCGTTGCCGCCGCCGTTGGCCAGGAGCTGCGTGGCTTCGGCCGGGACCATCGGCACGTCGATGTCGAGTTCGTCGAGCGTGGCCTCCGCGCCGCTCTCGGGCTTGAGCGTGACCGTGCAATAGAGGAGCCCGTCGAACTCGAGCCAGGCATCGACGTCCGCCTTGATGCCCGCCCCCGCGAGGGCGGCCTTCCACTCCACGCGGTCGTCGGCCGTGGCACCGAGCTTCATCCCGGCGCCCGCGAGCTTCGCATCGCCGCCCGGGCCGGCGGCCCGCATCGCGATCGGCCGGGCGAGGATCTGCCGGCCGCGGGTCTCGATCTTTTCGGGGAGGCCGGTCGAGCCGAGGTCTATCCGTCGGCCGACCAGCTCCAGCGACTGCCCAATTGCCTTGATCGGCGTCCAGCCCTTGGGGATCGTCCGCTCCTCGCCGAGCGTGTTGCCGAGCCACTCCGGCTTCTCGCGGACGTACTCGACCTTCTCCTCCGCGAGCACCTTGCCCGCGGCATCGCGGGACCGCACGATCCCCGGATAGGTGCCGAAGGGGAGCGGCTTGTCGATCGTGAACGTCGCCGTGCTCCCCTCGTCGAGCGACTGCTTTTCCGCCGTGAGCAGCACCTCGCCCGCGGCGGTGCGGATCTCGATGCCGGCGCTGGCGGGCTTGACGCCATTGACCGGCAAACAGCCGACTTTGGCGACGAGCTTTTCCTTACGGTCCCAGGAATGGGCGACATAGTCGAACTGCGTCTGGAAGACGGGCAGCGGCTTCATCTGCGCCGCGGCGTCGGGCAGCCAGCGGGCGTAGGCGTTCCAGGCCTCGTTGGGATCCATCGCCCAGTCGAAGACGGTCAATTCGTCCACGAGCGTGGCCTGCTTCGTGAAGGCGAGCTGCCACGTGTCGTCGACGTCCTTGCCGCCGGTGCGTTCCCGCCATTTCTTCAGCGCCCCTTGGTCATACACGGGGGGCCGGACCACGAGCCCTCCCTGGTAGAGCCGCGTCCGCTGGCCGTTCAAGTAGACCGTCTGGGCGCCGTCCTTGATCGAGATGAGCACGTGCGTCCAGGTGCCGGGATGGATCTTCTGCCAGCGGGCCAGGCCGTCCTGACCGGA
>JBJTSM010000515.1:0-2706 GCA_046076685.1 Planctomycetia bacterium
GTGCCGGTCTGGGCGCAGCCGAAGAGGTCGCGGCCGGCCAGCACGTGGGGCACGGCCTTGGCCTGGATCGGGGTCGGTACGGTGTAGCCCTCGGCGGCGAGTGCCTTCAGCACCGGTGCGGACAGGCCCAAACTTTCAAACGTATTCATCGCTGGTTCATTCCTGGGAAGAATTTTCATGGGGGAGGTTCTCGGGGTTCGTGCGGCCCGTCGATGGTGACGGCCGCGAAAAACGCTGGGATCGCGGGACGGTGCCCACGATGCGTGGCCAGCGAGCGGCGGAACCCAACGAGACGGTCTCTCGGGACCGTGTGGTTCAGCAGAGGGGGCGAGCACAATGTGCGAGATTCACCAGTGAAGGGCCGGCGGTTGAACCGCGGCCAATCGCTCTCACCACCTCGTTACCCTATGAGTGTAGCCTGCGGATGTCTACGATGCCAGAGCGTTTTGGACGGCCCGCCTTGCGGGTGTCTTAGCCCAGAGTCGTAGCCCAGGGTGGCGAGCGAGGAGATCAGCGGATGCAGGATGACGACCAGGAATCGTGGAAGGGCACGGCTCGGGAGCTTCTCCCCTGCTGGTTCACCGACCGGATCCTCTCGGAACGGGGCCGGTTCGGCGTGCTGCTCGACACCAGGCAGGTGCTGGTCGTCGACGCCGTCAAGGGGGTTCGGCAGGGTCCCAACGGGGTGGTCTGGCTCGACGTGGAACTCGTCATTCCCTACCGCAAGGACGGCTTTCCCTGGGGGCACTTTCCCGTGCTCAAGTCCTCTGGTCCCGACCGGGCGATGTGCTCGCTCAACGCCGCGCACATCGTGGCGGTGGTGGAGGTCGATCCGTGGGAACTGCCGCCGCTCGATGCGGCGTCGGAATCACCCGATCATTGACCGCACGGACCGGGGGCCGGCTGATCGGCCGCCGTTGGCGGCTCGGCGCTGCCGTCGGAACGATAGTTCACGCTGCCCGGCTGCCAGGCCACCTGTGTCGGCCTGCCGAGGATGAGATCGGGAATGAGAAACCGGGCGAGGCGTCGCAGGCCGACGTAGGCGACGGTCGGTCGGGCGTTCACCTCGATGAGCGTGTCTTCGGCCGGTGTCGCGCCGAGGATGAGATCGATTCCCACGAAGCCGTGCAGGCCGGGCAGGTGGCCGATCGCCTGGAGCCCCAGCCGGATCGCTCGCGCTTCGAGAGTTTCTTCGAGCGACAGCCGGCCGCCTGAGTAGGTGAACTGGCTCGGCCGCGCGGCATCACCCGATTCAAGTCGCACCGCCTGCGTGCCGGCGCGGAGCGGGATCGGCGGCCCGCATCGGGGCAGGACGAACGCCACGCTGGCCGCGATGCCGGCGCACCGCGGCTGGACGAGCCAGTCGCTCCGCTGCGGGAGGCTGGCCAGGTCGGCCGGCGAGCGGCAGACAAAAGTATCCACGCAGCCGGCGCCGCGGTTGGGCTTGATCACCAGCTCGCCATGTTTTGCGAGCAGGTCGGCGGCCGCCCCGAGGCCGAGCTGCCCCGGCGGCGTGCGAACGCCTTGGGCGGCGAGCCTCGCGGCCAGCGCGTGCTTGTCGCTGACCGCACCAACCGTGCCGCTTGGTGAGCCGAGGTTGATCACGCCCGCCCGCTCCACCCGCGCGATCGTCGCCGGCAGCAGGCCGTCGGACTCGGGGGCGACGACGAGCGCGGCGTCTGCCGCGGCCAAGCTGCGGTCGAGCGCGGCGATCGCCTCCCGCGGCGACGCCGTGGCGACGGGCACAATCCGCCCCGGCAGCGGCCAGTCCAGCCGTTCGTCGAGCAAGACCGAGACCGTGTGGCCCGTCGCCTGAAAATCCTCGGCGAGGGCCCGCAGCATCGCGGCACCCTCGGTCAGGAGTCCTTCGTCGGTCCGCCGGCCGGCGAGTCCGCCGGAGCAGAAGTGTTCGTAGAGGAGAACGTGCATGGATCTGGGGGCGATCAGGAGGCGGTCGAACGACCATGGCGTGCCGACCAGTTTGACAGTTTTTCCCGTTGTCGCTTAGAACCCCCGACCGTGAGTGGGAAATCGAGCAGCCGCGGACGTCTCGCGTGGACGGTGTATCTGTTGCGCTGCCGTGATGGCTCGCTCTACACCGGCATCACCAACGATCTCGCGAGACGGCTGAACGCTCACGCCACCGGCCGCGGCTCGCGCTACACGCGGAGCCGGCTGCCCGTGGTGCTCGTCTACGAGGAGCGGCGGGCGACGAAGTCGCGGGCGCTCGTGCGCGAGGCGGCCATCAAAAGGCTGACGAAGCGGCAGAAGGAGTCGCTCGTCGCCGGGCTCGCGCCGGCCGTCCCGAAAGAACGTCGCCGTCCGCGTTGACGATTTTTCCGACACGTCGCTATCTTGCCGCCGGTCTTGCGGCTTCAAAACGAGCACGGGTGTTTTCATTCACTTGGATGTGATTGCCATGATGAACAGCATGCAGGCGGGAAAGAGCGGGAACAGACGACGTGGTGCCACGCTCGTGGAAGCGCTCGTCGTCGTCGCGGTGATCGGCGGCCTCGCGAGCCTGCTGCTGCCGGCTGTGCAGGCGGCCCGCGAGTCCGCCCGCGGGATGACCTGCCAGAACAACCTCCGGCAGATCGGCATCGGGTTTCACAACTTCCATTCGGCCCGCGACTGCTTTCCGAACAACGTCTCGTCGGGAACGGCGCTGCGGCATCACTGGTGCGCCCAGATTCTCCCCTATCTCGA
>JBJTSM010000516.1:0-13316 GCA_046076685.1 Planctomycetia bacterium
CCGGGGTTGCCGATGTTGAGCTTGATGATCTCGTGCCCTTCGCGCTCGAGCTGGTCGGCGCGGCGGGCGAGCGCCCCGCGGATCTCGTACCGGACGTCGTGCAGATGCTCGGAGGCTCGGAGGGTGGGCAGGCTCATGACGGAACAACGCTTGGGCAATGGTGGAACGGGGACGGGAGCGAACGATTCTACCATGCCCGCCCCTCACGGCGCGGCTGGCAACTCCACCTCCATCACCGTGCCCCGCCGGCCCGGGCGGCCCTTCGCCACCACCCTGCCCCGCAGCTGCTTCACGATCGCGTGCACGAGAAACAGCCCGAGGCCCGTGCCCGGCGTCGACCGCTCCAGTTCACTCCCCAGCCGCACGAACCGCTGGAAGACGTTCTGCCGCTCGGCGATGGGGATGCCCGGGCCGTTGTCCGCCACCCGCACGAGCACCTTCCCGCGCGGCAGCGCCGACGCCGTCACCTCCACCTCCGGCGCGGGCATCGAGTATTTCACCGCGTTGTCGACGAGGTTGCGAAACACGATCTCCATGTCGGCCTCGCGGCCGCACACCCGCAGCGGATCTCCCGTGGGCGGCGTGCCGGCCATCCCCGCGCCCACGCCCACGACGTCGAGCCGCACGCTCCCGGGCGGCACGCCGTAGCGCTGCACCGCGGCCTCGCAGGCGCGGCCGAGCACCGGCTCGAGCGCCGTCACATCGCTGCCGGGGCGGCCGCGGCGCTGGAGCGTCTTCGCGGCGTCGAGCAGGTGGTCGATGAGCGTGTCGAGCCGCTCCACGTCCTTGAGCATGAAGCGGTGGAAGTCGGCCTGCTGCTCCGGCGGCACCGACCGCCGCGTGAGTGTCTGCAGGTAGAGCTTGAGCGAGGCCAGCGGGCTTTTCAGCTCGTGCGTGACGCTGTCGATGAAGTTGCTCTGCCGCTGCGACAGCGCGATCGCCTTGAGCGTGAGCGCGAGATAGATGATCACGCCCACGAGCACGAGCACGAGCAGCGCCACGCCGACACCGAGGATCGCCCATTAGAAGGCCGCGTTCTCGTTGCGGTTCTTGGAGCCGAGCGCCGCGGCGATGCTCACGAGCACCCAGCCGACGCCCAGGGCGAGGATCGAGCCGATGAGCACGATGCCCAGGAGAATCGGCCAGCGGAGCGAACGACGCGGTTCCATCGGCAACTCGACCCTCGGCCGGCGGCAGGCGGCCGCCGATGGCGGTATGCTACCAACCCCATGCCGCCACACGACACTCGCCCCTCATCGGTCCGGCCGCCGGTGCGGATCGCCGCCGGTTCGATCACCGCCACCTTCACATGGGCCGGCGATCGCTGGGTGCATCGGATCGGGCCCGACCCGTCCGGAGAGGAGTTCGGCTGGGAGTCGTGCGACACCCCCTGGCCGCCGGCCGACGATCCCCGCTGGCCCGCGTCGCCGGTGCTCGTCGAACTGTCGCGGGTGGCCGTGCCACACGCCACCGCGACGGACGGCCGGCCCGGGGGCGAACAGGCGGTGGTCGGCGTGGGCTTGGCCGGCCGTTCCCACTTCTCGGCGAGCATCGCCCCCGACCCCCACGCAGCCGACACGCTCCGGTTTGAAATCGCCTGCCGCCTGCACGAGCCTCCCGTCTGGCTCGGATCCACCTACCGGACCGCCGCGGAACTGATCCGGATCACGGCCGCGGATGGTTCTGCGGTGCTGCCGCGGACCGTGGTCTGGGGCTATTCGGTCGGCCCGCGGGGCATCGTCGCCGTGCATGGTGCGTCGGTCGCGACCGGCCCGGCCTGACGGGCGTTCCAGCCCGCACCTTGCGATCCGGCCGCCGATCGATCAAATTCTTGGGTTTGAGCCTGCGAAATTCCGCAGGTCTGCCGCCGCCCGCCGGAACGCACACATGTTCGACGTCATCGAGCGCCTGAAGTCGGAGTGGACCGACAAATACGTCGTGATCGACTCCCCGGCCCCGGAACTGGCCCGCTTTCGCAACGCCACCGGCACCGTCAAGACCGTGAACATGAACGGCCGGTGCCTGGTCGAGTTCGACCAGTTCAACAACATCGGCTGGTACGACATCGATCCGGCGGCCCTCAAGATCGTTACCGAACCGCTGCCGAAGCCGGTGGAGAAAGAGGCGGCCAAGCCCGCCGCCGCCGCGAAGCCTGCCGCCGCCAAACCGGCGGCTGCAGCCAAGCCCGCCGCCAAGCCCGCCGCCGCGGGCAGGCCCTCGACGGCCGACATCCTGGCCGCTGCCCGTGCGAAGGCCGGTGCCGCGCCCGCAGCTGCCAAGCCCGCGGCCGCAGCGGAGAAGAAGCCGGCCGCCCCCGCAGGCAAGCTTTCCACCGCCGAGATCCTCGCCAAGGCACGGGCTGCCAAGGCGGCCCCTGCTCCGGAAGCCCCCGCCCCGGAAACAGCGGCGGAAGAGCCTGAGCCCGTGGTGGCCGAGGCAAAGCCCGCGAAGGCCGCCGCCAAGAAGCCGGCCGCGGCCGGTGGCGCGCTGCCCACGACCACGGCCGAGAAGATCGCCTGGTGCCGGCAGCACGACGCCCAGGGCTGATCGGGTCCGATTGACAAGGGCGGCGGAGCCTGCCGGTTTCAAACAGGTTTTCCACCGCGGCCAATTAAAGCTTCGAGAACCAGAGCTTCCAAGGAGGGAGTTTTCATGCGACGGATCGTCATGCCGGGCCTCGTGGCCCTCGCCGTGCTCGTCGGTTCCAGCGGCTGCGGCCGGCTCGCCAATCACCCGGTCGTCGTCGACGCCAAGGCGGAGATCGAACGGAATCCGCGGGTGCTGTCACTGCTGGCAGGCCCCGGCGGCCAGGTGGCCTGCAGCCCGAAGGTGACGGGCAGGGCCAACGAAACCGACGGCATCGCGGCGATGGAGTTCGAGGCCGGGGGCCCGAAAGGCCGCGGCACCGTGATCGTCGAAGGGAAAAAACTCGGGCCCCAATGGAGCGTGACCAGGCTCGAACTGCGGCCGCTCGGCGGCGGTGAACCACTGTCGCTCACGGCCGATCTCGTGGCCCGCACCGGCACCGACACGCCGAAGTTCGACCCCACCGCCGCGACCACGCCCTCCGCCACCGCGGCCCCGCCGCCGCCGGCCGAAATCGAGATCGCCCTCCCCCCCGGCGGGCCGCCTCCCTGAGCCGCCAGGCCCGCGAAGAGACACCGGTCGTGCCGGTCGATCAGGGCGTTCGCGCCGCATATTTTCGCGCGCGAAATTGCCCGCGGCAAAATGTTTGACTCGCGCAAGGACGGGTCCATAATGTCGGCGTGTTTCCCCCTCCATCATGTTGAACCAGACATTGAATCAGACAAGGAGTGGTTTCGTCCCGATGGCCCGGATCCGCAACGTTTTTGAAATCATCGAGCTGTACGGTCACGACGAGAATTTCGAACCGCACGCCACCACTGAATTCGTGCCCACGCGGGCTCCTGCCGGCTCGAAGCAGAAGATCGACATTCTTGCCGAGCGGATTCAGCGGGGCATGCCGCTGTGGCACCCGGAAGATTCGACCGATTCGAGCACCGCGGTGCTGATGGCCGACCAGGTGTAGAGCCGTCCGTGATGCTGATCCCCCGGCTTGCGCCGGGGGCTTCTTAGCTTGATCGCCCTCCGCGGCCCGTGCGGCCGCGGAGGGCGATTTCGATATCACGCTTGGCCGAGTCGGCCTTGAGCTTCTGCCGCTTGTCGTGGGCCTGCCGGCCGCGACCGATCCCCATCAGCACCTTCACGCGGCCGTCCTTGAAATACATCTTCAGGGGCACGAGCGTAAGCCCTTTCTCCAGGGCTTGGTTCGCGAACTTGCCGATCTCGCGGCGGTGCATGAGCAGCTTCCGCGGCCGCTTGGGCACATGGTTGAGCTGGTTGGCCTTGTCGTATTCGGGGATGTCGCAGCCCAGCAGCCAGACCTCGCCGCCGTCGACGCGGCCATAGGCCTCGTCGAGCGACATCCGGCCGCCCCGCAGGCTCTTCACCTCACTGCCGACCAGCGCGATGCCGCACTCGAGCGTGTCGACGATCTCGTAGTCGTGGCGGGCCCGGCGGTTTTCCGACACCACCCGCTCGGCCGGCTTCTCGTCCGCCTTGCCCTTGGCCGCAGCCTTGCCGGCGGGCTTGCCGCCCGGCTTGGAAGGTTTGCCGGTGGGGTGGGTTGGCTTGGGTGCGGCCACGGGAAGTCGCTCGGGAAGGGGGTGCCCGCGGTTGGGCAGGCCTGTTTCGACAGATTACACTTTAGCGTTATCCCGCCGCCGCTTCTCGCCTCGGGGCTTTTCCCGCAGGCGTCCCCAGCCCCGCCGGCCCACCCCAGGACAAAGGCACGTTTCATGCCCTCCTTGCAACGGATCTGTGTCCACGCGTGTGGCTGCCTGGCCCTGTCACTGTCGTTCGCCCCACACTGTCTGGCGGCGACGGGAGAGGCGACCGCCGCGGCCGACACTTCCCCGGGATTCGTCGCGGGCGACGAGCGGCCCGCAGGCGACGGCCCGGCCATCAAGGTGCCCGGCGGCTGGATGGTGGCCTACGACGAGCCGATCCCCGGCACCGACGTGACCTTCCGGATGATCCCCGTGCCCGGCGGCACGTTCCGCATGGGCAGCCCCGCCGCCGAGGCGGATCGCGACACCGCCGAGGGCCCGCCATACGACGTCGCGATCGAGCCGTTTTGGATCGGCCGCTGCGAGGTGACCTGGGCTGAATACAAGGCCTACATGGCTGCCTGCGACCTCTTCAAGGCGATGGAGTCGGCGGGGGTTCGGGCCGTGACGGCCGACAACGAGGCCGATGCGGTCACGGCGCCGTCCAACCTCTACGATCCCACCACGACCTTCACCAACGGCGAGGAGCCGCTCCTGCCGGCTGTCACGATGACGCAGTTCGCCGCGCGGCAGTACACGAAGTGGCTCAGCGGACTCACCTCGCGGTTCTACCGGCTGCCGCTGGAGAGCGAGTGGGAATACGCCTGCCGCGCGGGCACGACCACGCCCTGGAGCGGCGGCGGCGATCCCGAGTCGCTCGACGCGGTCGCCTGGTATGCCGACAACTCCGACGAGACCACGCACCCCGTCGGCGAGAAGGCGGCCAACGCCTGGGGCCTTCACGACATGCATGGCAACGTCGCGGAGTGGGTGCTCGACCAGCTCGTGCCCGACGGCTACACGCGGCAGGCCGCGCTGCCGCAGCCGGTGCCCGCGGCCGACACCGCCGTCTGGCCGACGAGCCTGTCGCCCCGCGTGGTCCGCGGCGGCAGCTACTACGACGAACCGGCCCAGTGCCGCAGCGCCGCCCGCCGCGGCTCGGAAGATCTTCCCTGGAAGGACGTCGATCCCAACCTGCCCAAGAGCCCGTGGTGGTACACGGAAGAGCCGGCCCTCGGCGTGGGCGTGCGGGTGGTGCGGCCGCTGGCCGTGCCCGACGTCGCCATCCGCCGCCGCTGGGGCGACGCCGACATCGACAGCATCCGTTCCGACGCGGCCGACCGGCTCATGCAGGGACGCGGCGCCCGCGGTCTGGTCGATCCGCAGTTGCCGGCCGAACTGAAGGCCAAGGGCATCACCAACTAGACATCACCACACTGAACAGGACTTCCCCATGATGGTGCGCTACACGATGGTGCGTGGGCCGATGATGCGCGGTGTGGTCACGGCCGTCGCTTGCGCTGTGGCCCTGCTTGCTCCCGGCGCCACGTCGGCTGCCGACTGGCCCGACTGGCGCGGCCCGCAGCAGAACCGCCAGGCCGGCGACGCCCCGGCCTTCGTCACATCGTTCGACCCGGAGAAGGGAACGAACGTGCTCTGGAAGAACGACGAGGCGGGGGGCATCTCCACGCCCGTGATCATGGGCAACAAGCTCTATACCCTTGTCCGGCACAAGCCCGGCACGAAGGAGGAGGCGGAGAAGGTGCTCTGCCTCGACGCGACCACCGGACAAAAACTCTGGGAGAACGTCTTCAACGTCTATCTCTCCGACGTGCCGGCCGAGCGGGTCGGTTGGTCGGCCGTGGTCGCCGACCCGGCGACCGGCACCGTCTTCGCCCACGGCGTCTGCGGCGTATTCACGGCGATCGACGCGGCCACGGGCAAGACGAAGTGGCAGCGTTCGCTGCACGAGGAGTTCGGGTTTCTTTCCACCTACGGCGGCCGCACGAACATCCCGGTCGTGTTCGAGGACCTCGTGATCGCCAGCGCCGTCGTCACCGGCTGGGGCGACACGGCCCGCCCGGCCCATCGGTTCCTCGGGCTCGACGCGAAGACCGGCGCGGTCCGCTGGATGAACGGCACCAAGGAACTGCCCGAAGACACGACCTACAGCACGCCGTCGCTGGCGAATGTTGGCGGTCAGGCCGCCCTCGTCTTCGGGTCGAGCGACGGCAGCGTCTGGAATTTCCAGCCGCGAACCGGCAAGGCGGTGTGGAACTTCAAGCTGTCGCGCCGCGGCCTGAACGTCGCGCCTTTGGTCGACGGCGAGACGGTCTACATCTCGCAGGCCGAGGAGAATCTCGACAACACCACGATGGGCTCCGCCACCGCCTTCAAGGCCGCCGGCGCGGGCGACATCACCGCCACGCATGCGATCTGGCAGCGGAAGGGGGTGATGGACGGCCGGGCGATGCCGGCCGTGATCGGCGAGCGGATTTATTTCGTGGACGACGGTGCGAAGGTGTATGTGTTCGACAAGGCCACGGGCGCGCCGGTGGGCAAGCCGCAGAAACTGCTCGGCACGATCGTCCGCGGCAGCCCGCTCGTGGCAGATGGAAAACTCTACATCTGCTCGACGAGCGGCTGGCACGTGCTCGAGCCGACGAAAGACGGACTCAAGTTCGTCAACCGGATGCGGCTCGACGAGGAGGACGAGGTCACGGCCTCACCGATCGCGTCGCAGGGGCGGATCTACCTGACGACCGGCGAACGGCTCTATTGCCTCGGCGACAAGTCAGCCGCTCTCTCATCCTCCGCGAGCGTCCCGCCGACGCTGCCGCAGCAGGTGTCGGCCGCGACGCAGGGCCCCGCCGGCGAGCCCGCCTGGGTGCAGGTCGTGCCGGCCGAGGCGCAGATCGCCGCGGGCGAAACGCTGCCGCTGAAAGTGCGGCTGTTCGACGCCGCCGGGAGGTTCGTGAAGGAATCTCCGGCCGAATTCACCGCGACGGACGGCGCAGTCGATGCGAGCGGCATCTACACGGCCCCCGCCGGCACGCATGCCGCGGCGATCGTCACGGCGAAGGTGGGCGGCCTCGAGGGCAAGGCCCGCATCCGGTCGATGCCGCCGCTGCCGTGGACGTTTGATTTCGAGGAGATCGCGCTCGAGCCGAATCCGAAGGGCGTGCCGCCGCGGGGCGAGCCGCCGCTTCCGTGGATTGGCATGCGTTACCGCCACGTCGTCCGCGCGGTGGACGGCTCGAAGTGCCTGGTGAAGGTGACGACGATCCCCAAGGGCACGCGGAGCCAGGGGTGGATCGGTCCGATCGGCCTGCACGACTATTCCATCCGGGCCGACTTCCGCGCCCAGGAGACGGGAGTCGAAAAACCGGGCACGCCGGCTGCAGACACGCAGCAATCCGCCGCCGGCGGCGGGTCCGATGCCGATGCCTTTGCAAAAGCCTTCGGCAATCCGGCCGCCCTCGAGAAGGCCCGGATGCCCGACATGGGCCTCGTCTCCCAACGCTACACGCTCGATCTGGTGGGCGCGAGCCAACAGCTTCAGGTGCGGAGCTGGCCGCCGCAGGTGGCGACCCACTTCTCGAAGACGATCCCGTTCCCGTGGGAAGCCGGCCGGTGGTACACGATCAAGTTCGAGGCCCGCACCCGGCCCGCGACCAGCGATGCCGACGCCGCGGCGATCCTGCGGGGCAAGGTCTGGCCACGGGGCGAACCGGAGCCGGCCGCCTGGACGATCGAGGCCGTTCACGAGGGGGGCAACCTCCAGGGCAGCCCCGGCTTCTTCGGCAATTCAAAAGACTCCGAAATCTACATCGACAACGTCTCGGTAACGGCGGTCACGCAATGAGGTGCACTATGGCGAGATTTCTGGCGTTCATGCTTTCGTGCGTAGTCTGCCACGCAGCCACGGCCGCCGACTGGAACCAGTGGGGCGGCACGCCCGTTCGCAACAACGTCTCCACCGCCACCGGCATCCCCGCCACGTGGACCCCCGGCGACTTCGATGCCGAGACGGGCAAGTGGAAACCCGAGACGAGCGAAAACGTCCTCTGGGTCGCCGAGCTCGGCAGCCAGAGCTACGGCAATCCGGTGGTGGCCGGCGGCAAGGCCTATGTCGGCACCAACAACGGCAAGGGCTGGCTCAAGCGGTATCCAGCCGCCACCGACCTCGGCTGCCTGCTCGCCTTCGACACCAGGAACGGTGCTTTCCTCTGGCAGGATTCCAGCGAGAAGCTGCCCACCGGCCGCGTGCACGACTGGCCCCTGCAGGGCATCTGCTGTGCGCCGCTCGTGGAGGGCGACCGCCTCTGGTACGTCACCAGCCGCGGCGAGGTGAAATGCCTCGACACCGAGGGCTTCCGCGACGGCGAGAACGACGGCCCCTTCACCGCCGAGAAGGTGCCGGCCGACGACGAGGCCGACGTGGTCTGGTCGCTCGACATGATGAAGCAGCTGGGCGTGTCGCAGCACAACATGTGCTCCTGCAGCGTGACGGCCGCGGGCGACCTGCTCTTCGTCAACACGAGCAACGGCGTGGACGAGGGACACATCAACCTCCCCAACGCCGACGCCCCCAGCTTCCTCTGCCTCGACAAGCGCGACGGCAAGGTGCTCTGGGCCGACGGCTCGCCGGGCGCCAACGTGCTGCACGGGCAGTGGTCGAGCCCGTCGTATGCGGAGCTCGGCGGCGTGCCCCAGGTGTTCTTCGGCGGCGGCGACGGCTGGCTCTATGCCTTCGACGCGCGGGGGGAAAACGGCAAGGCCAAGCTGCTCTGGAAGTTCGACTGCAACCCGAAGGAATCGAAGTACACGCTCGGCGGCCGTGCCGACCGCAACCACATCATCGGCACGCCGGTCGTCTACGACGGGCTGGTCTACATCGCGGTCGGCGAGGATCCCGAGCACGGCGAGGGCGTCGGGCACCTCTGGTGCATCGACCCCACGAAGCGGGGCGACACGAGCCCCGAGCTGGCCGTGAGCCTCCAGGCTCCCGACGTGCCCCTGCCCCACCGCCGCAACCAGGCGGTGATCAAGGAGCAGGGGGAGGTGGCCAGGCCGAACCCCAACTCGGCGGCCGTCTGGCACTATCCCGGCTTCGACGCCGACGGCAACGGCAAGCTCGACTTCGAGGAGACGATGCACCGCACCTGCGGCACGGTGGCCATCCACGACGGCCTGCTCTTCGTCGCCGACTTCAGCGGACTCTTCCACTGCCTCGACCTGAAGACGGGCAAGCCCCACTGGACCCACGACATGCTCGCCGCCAGCTGGGGATCGCCCCTGATCGCCGACGGCAAGGTCTACATCGGCGACGAGGATGGCGACATCTCGATCTTCCGGCTGTCGAAGGAGATGGACCTGCTCGGCGAGATCAACATGGGCAACAGCGTCTACTCCACGCCGATCGTGGCGGGGGATACGCTCTACATCGCCAACAAGAGCCACCTCTTCGCCATCCGGGAAGGGGCGAAGCCCGCGTCGGCGGAAAAATAACCGCGTTCGCGGAACTTGCCATGACTGTTCGCTCTTGCCTGCTGATCGTTTCTGCCTGCATCGTTCTTGGCTTCGCCGGGAGCCTCCTGTCGGCGGCTGAGCCGGCGGGGCCGACGGCGTTTCGCGTGCGGCCCTACCTGCAGAACCCGGCCGCCGAGGCGATGACGATCCGCTGGTGCTCGCAGTCCGCCAGGCCGGGCACCGTGACGATCGACGGCAGGACCATCGCCTCGGAGCCGATCCTCTGCCCTGAACTCGACTACCAGGGGGCGGAGCCGGCCGACCTGCGGTATCCCCGGCCACCCCATCTCCATTCGGTCCGCGTCACCGGCCTGTCGCCGGCGACCAGCTATCCGTACACGGTCGAGCAGGATGGCGAGACGATCAAGGCGATCCTCACGACGGCGCCACGGCCGGGGGAGGTCGGCAAGGGGGGCGGCGTGCGGCTGTTCTTCTATGCCGACAGCGAGACGCAGCCGGAGTCGCGGGACAGCCGCGTGGACTGGACCGCCTCCACGTCGCTGCCCGGCGGGCCCCGGCCGCGGTGGGTGCGCGATCAATATCTCGTCGACGAGACCACCGGCTACCGCACGAACCTCGCGCTCATCGCCAGCCGGGCCGCGGAGAGCCTCCGCGTGGGCAACCCGGTGCTGGCCAGCGTGGTGGGCGACCTGGTGGAAAACGGCGGCGAACAGCGGGATTGGGACGAATTCTGGCGACACAATGCCGGCAGCTTCGGCAGCCTGGCCTCGCGGGTGCCGATCGTGGCGGCGCTCGGCGACCACGAGATGTGCGGCGGCCCGCCCTCCGCCGACCTGCTCGCCGACCTCGGCGGCTTCTCCGGTCCGGCCTCGCTGCGTGGCTCGCGGAAATTCCTCACCTACTTCGAGCACCCCGACAACGGCGCGGCCGACAAGCGGCACATCGGCCGCTACCACCGCGTCGATTTCGGCCCGGTCACGCTCCTCACGCTCGATTCCACCAACGGCGGCCGCGATGGCACCGACAACGACACCAACCACCTGCTCGATCGCGGCGCGGCGGCGCACATCCCCGACTATGCCCCCGGCTCGGAACAGTACGGCTGGCTGGAGCGGGAACTGGCCGACGCGCAGGAGCGCGGCGTCGTCACCTTCGTGCAGGTGCACCACGCGCCGTTCTCGTCGGGGCCGCACGGCCGGCCGCCCGGCAAGGGCAAGGACCGGGACGAACACTCCGGGCAGCCGCTGCGGAGCCTGGCACCGCTGCTGCGGAAGCATGGCGTGCGGGCTGTGTTCTCCGGGCACGACGAGATGTACGAGCACTCGATCGTGGAAGGCGTGCACTACTTCTGCGTCGGCATCGGCGGCGACTCCCTGCGGAAGCCGCAGGAGGGCGTGGTCAACGAGCGACAGATCTTCATCGCCCACGACCACGCCCCGGAACACTGGCGGGGCAACGTGCTCGAAGCGGGCGGCAAGCATTACGGCCACGTCGAAGTCGACGTCAGGAAAAAGGGAAACGCCGCCGACGCAGCCGCCGCGACGGGCACCGGCGCGGCGGGGGGATTCGAGGTGACGATCAGGCCCGTCGCCGTGTTTCCGATCCTCGACGCCGAGAATCCGGGGGCGATCGTGACCTGGGAGCGGCGCGAGTACGATGACGTGCTGACATTCGAGGTCGGGGCGGCCCGCATTCCGCGCGCCGCCGCCGAAGCCCCCGCGCCGTAGGAGCTTTGCCCATGCGTTGTCTGACCTTCGTGCCCGTGCTCCTGCTCGGCCTGCTGGCCGGCATGTTCGTTCCGGCCGCGGCCGGCGCCGTCGAGGCCTCGCCGTCGCCGCGGTCGCTCATGCAGGACGCCCGGCGGATCGTGTTTCTCGGGGATTCGATCACCTACGACGGCCGGTGGATCGCCGACCTGGCGGCCTGGATGGAGGCCGAGGGACTCACGGCCGAGGTGATCGACATGGGCCTGCCGAGCGAGACCGTCTCGGGCCTGTCGGAGGAGGGGCATGCCGGCGGGGCGTTCCCCCGGCCCGATCTCGCGGAACGACTGGACCGGGTGCTGCGGGTCACGCGTCCCGATCTCGTGGTCGCCTGCTACGGCATGAACTGCGGCATCTACCGGCCCCTCGACGAGAATCGCTTCGCGAAGTTCTGCGACGGCATGCAGCGGCTGCACGACACCGTCGAGAAGGCGGGAGCACGGATCATCCACCTCACGCCGCCGATCTATGACCAGCGGCCCGACAAGCCGGGGCCGGCCGGCGACGCGGATTACGACGCGGTGCTCGACGCCTACTCTCGGTGGCTGCTTTCGAAGCGGGCCGATGGTTGGACCGTCATCGACGTCCACGGCCCGATGAAGGCGGCGCTCGCGGCCGCGCGGGCCAAGGATCCGGCAGCCGTCTTTTCTCCCGACACGGTCCACCCCGATGACGAAGGCCACTGGGCGATCTGCCGGGCGGTGCTGGCGGGACTCGCCACAGACACACCGGGCGAGCAGGGGGCCGACGTGCAGGAGGCGGCCTCGCCCGACACGCTCGGAGCGTTTCTGCCGGACGTAACCGCCCGCCTGAGGCTCCTCCGCGACGCCTACCTCGCCGCGGCGGGGCATCTCCGGCCGGGCATGGCGGCAGGCCTGCCACTCGGCGAGGCCGAGGCCAGGGCCCATGCGCTCACCGAATCGATCCGGTCACGCCGGCTGCAGCTGCGGGGCCGCAAGCACGCAAGCGGCGAATGGCGGATGCCGATCGAGTGGCCGCGACCGCGGGTGGTCGACCCGGGGCCGGCGCCGGCTCAGCCCGCCCCCGTGCCCTCCGATGCGATCGTGCTCTTCGACGGCACGAACCTCGAGCGGTGGCAGGGCGGGGAGAACTGGCCGGTGGCCGATGGCGTGGCCACGGTCGGCAAGGGGCTCATCCAGACCAGACAGGCCTTCGGCGACTGCCAGCTCCACGTCGAGTTCCGACTGCCGTCGCCGGCCACGGGCAAGGGGCAGGGACGCGGCAACTCGGGCATCTTCCTCATGGGGCAATATGAGATCCAGGTGCTCGACTCGTTCGAGGATGGTACCGACGGCCCGATCACCTATCCCGACGGCCAGTGCGGCGCCCTCTACAAGCAGCAGCCGCCGGCGGTGAACGCCTGCCGCAGTCCGGGCGAGTGGCAGAGCTACGACATCCTCTTCACGCGGCCGCGGTTTCATGCCGACGGCACGCTCGCGAAACCGGGGCGGCTGAGCGTGCTCCACAACGGCGTGGCAATCCATTCCGACACGGTGGTCAAGGGACCCACGCTGTGGAGCGAGCCGCCCGTCACCAAGCCCCACGCCGACGCCCTGCCGATCGCGCTGCAGGACCATGGCAACCCGGTGCAGTTCCGTTCGATCTGGATCCGGCCGTTCGAGCCGGTGCAGGGGAAGCCCACCGCCGTCAGCCCGTGAGCGTGACCCGAACGTGTTCGTCGATCGCTGCGTGGCCCGCCGGCCCCTACCGTACGACGGCGAGCACGGCGTCGCCCCGGATACCGCCGCCGGAGAGCACCTCCGCTGGCACGGGCGTGGCCGGCACGCGGGGCTCCTGGAGGATCGTTTCGCCCGGCAGCGAACCCTCGATCACGGGACCGACCGCATCACGGGCGTGCCAGCCGGCCACGATCCAGCCGTCCTTCCGCGCGACGAGCTGCCGCAGCGGC
>JBJTSM010000517.1:0-2023 GCA_046076685.1 Planctomycetia bacterium
CTAGTATCAAACGTAGCTGTGTAAGGACCTTGAGTTGTTACCAAAATAATCAGTCGTATACATTCACAAACTTAGCCGTGCTCTCGATGAGGACCTTCCCCTTCGGATCGGCCGACAGCCAGGCCCAACCGCTGCCGAAGCGGCCCATCGCAGCCTTGGTGAACTCCTCCTTGAACGTGTCAAAGCCGCCGAACACGCTCCGCACCGCCTCGCCGAGGTGACCGGCCGGTTCGCCCCCCTTGCCCTTCCCGAGCGACTCCCAGAACAGCGTGTGGTTGGCATGCCCGCCGCCGTTGTTGCGCACGGCGGTGCGGACAGCCTCCGGGACCTTCTCGAGGTCCGCGATGAGCTTCTCGACCGGCAGGTCGGCGAGTGTGTTCCCCTCGAGGGCCTTGTTGAGGTTCGTGACGTACGTGGCGTGGTGCTTGTCTTGGTGAATCTCCATCGTCCGGGCGTCGATGGCGGGTTCGAGGGCGTCGAAGGCGTAGGGGAGGGGGGGGAGCGAGTAGGCCATGGGGTTGAATCTCCTGGGTTCCGATCGTGGGTGGCGGGATGGTACCGCAGACCGGCAGGACCGGCAAATGGGCCGGTGCCGACTCTGCCGAACCTGCCGGGCATGCGTCATAACCTGCCTGCGGTCGCGGCAGTGAATCCCCTGACGAGGATCGGTCGAAATGCACTGACGTGGTCCGATCGAGGTGCGGCAGGATGCCGGCCGCGGGCCGCGTGGGACGGCTTCCGTCCCGTGGCCCCCCGGGATGGAATCCGCGCCCCATGTCGCTCGCTGCCAGCCAGCGCCGAGATCAACGTCGGCGGCTGGTGATGTCGTGGAATCGCTCCGACTCCACGACCACGCCCACCGTGTCCGAACCACGCCGCCTGGCCGATTACTCGCCCGAGGCGCTGCCGGAACATCAGCCGAGCCTGGCCACGCTCCTGCCGGTCGGCCTGGGCGGTTTCACATTCGCAGCGGTCGGCATGCTCGTCAGCTTGGCCGCTGCCGTGGGGGTGGGCGCGTGGGAGACGGTCGCCAACCGTCCGCTCTTCGGCGCGAACGCCACGCGGTTCGCCGCCACGCTCACCGCAGCCCGGCAGTGCATCGACGTGCGTTCGCTCCTGTCGTGCGGCGGCTGGCTCGCACAGGTGGCGCTGGTCGTCGCCGCCGCGACGGCGGTCGTCGTGCGGCAGATGCGGCGGCACAGACGTGACGACTACCGCGGCCGCTATCGGGCCTGGGGCTGGCTGGCGGGCCTCTTCACGATCACGGCCTGCGCCGGTCAGGTGCCGCTGGGCGGGCTGGTCGCGGCATTTCTCTCCGACGCCACCGGCATCACGCTGGGCCCCGACGGCATGGGCTGGTGGGTGCTGACGGCGGGGCTGCTGTACGGCGCAGTCGGCCTCTGGGCCGTGCTGCCACTGCACGAGCGGGCCGCGACGGGCATCTGGCTGTCGCTCTCCCTGTCGGCGTGGGCCGCCGCGGCGGCGTGCGGCTGGATTCTGAAGAGCCCGCAGATGCAGCCGCGGATCGTGCATCTCGTCGCCGGCAACGTCTGCTGGATGGCGGGCGGCGTGCTGGCGGCGATCGCGATGCTCGCCGCGGCCCGCTCGGTGCTCCGCGAGGTCCGCGGCCTGTCCGGCCGCGCGACTCCCCGGAAAGAGAAGGCGTCGCCGACCCGCGAGGCCGCGCCGGCCCACCGCAGCCATGCCGCGGCGGCCGACGAGGATGCCGCCGAACGCGCAACCGACCGCGAAGCATTCGATGACGGCCACGAGAGCCGGCAGGAGGAACCCGTGGTCTTCGAGGCCGCGGACGACAGCGACGCCGACGACGAGGGCGAGCGGACGGGACGGCATCTCTCGAAGGCGGAGCGCAAGCGGCTCAAGAAACTGGCCCGCATGGGCCGTGCCGCCTGACCGCTTTGACGGCCGTCCGGCCCTGCCCGATAGTGCTGCCCGCCGGCCCACCGGCCGGCCCTGACCATCCCCGCCGGAGTTTCATCATGACCGTCCGCACCCGCTTCGC
>JBJTSM010000518.1:0-2391 GCA_046076685.1 Planctomycetia bacterium
CCTTGCGACACCTTCCCTCCATCCCACCGGCCTTTCGCCCGTCACCCTCGGTGGCGGCCGCTGTTCTGTGCCTGCTCGTCGGCGGCACCGTCGCCGGCTGTGCGCACCTGGCGATTTCGCCGGATTGGGCCGCCCGACCAGACTGGAATGCGGCCGCCCTGAAACAGAACGTGTCGTTGCCGTGGTCGGCCGCCGAGGGCCTTCCATCGCGGGCGGAGATCGTCGCCGGCCAGCTCGTGATCCACACCGATTTTCCGCTGGCCGAGCAGCACCGGATCGTGCGCGAGCTGGAAAGACTGCGGGCCGACGTGAGCCAGCAGCTCGACCTGCCGATCTCCGACGAGCCGGTGCATCTCTACCTGTTTGAAAGCAAGGATCGCTACGACGCCTTCTCGGCCCGGCAGTTTCCCGGGTTCCCCACGCGGCGGGCCTTCTTCGTGGCGACCGACACGACCCTCTCCGTCTTCGCCGTCTGGCAGGATCGGATCGCCGAGGACCTCCGGCACGAAACGACGCACGGCTACGTGCATGCCGTCGTGCCGACGATTCCGCTCTGGCTCGACGAGGGGGTCGCCGAATTCTTCGAACTGCCCCGCAGCGAACAGGGCGTGCACGCCGCGCACGTGGCCCATCTCTCCGGCCGGCTGCTCGAGGGCACCTGGCGGCCCGACATCGACCGGATGGAGGCGCTGGCCTCCGCCGGAGAGCTTTCACAGGATCACTATGCCGAGGCCTGGTGCTGGACGCACTGGCTGCTCCGCACCACGCCCGAACGCCGGCGGATCCTGCAGGACTTCCTGGCCGACGTCCGCCGCGACCCGCGCACGGCGCCGCTCTCCGCCCGCCTGCGGCATGCGGAGGGGGCGACCAACGACCTCTCGGCCACGCTGCGGACGCATCTCGAATCGCTCGTCACGCCGCCGCGGTGAGCCCGCGAGGCCCACGCGGCAGGTCGGTCAATCCTCGCCCTGCGCCTTCGTGAAGCCGTCGGCACCGTCGATCCGCAGCAGCCGCTCCACGTGGCAGACCTCGTGCGTCTCGTTGATCAGCCGGGCCAGAGCCAGGGCGTCGTCGAACCTGAGCGGCTCGCCGCTGCGGCTGACGAACCGGCAGCGATGGTGGCTCACGCAGTCGATGTTGGGGTTGCCGTCGGGATAGACCTTCGTGCCCCGGTTCGAAATCATCTTGAGCTTGAGCGGCGAGGAGGCGGCGATGGTTTCGAGTGATTTGCCCAGCTCCGCGGGCACCAGTCCGCTGTCGAGGAAGATGTCGGCGCCGGCGACCTCCTTGGTCTTGGCCGGCCGGAACACGAGATCCCGGCTCAGCTGCGGAATCTTGATCGGCTGCGACTGGCGGACGGTCCAGCCCTCGGCCCGCCGGCCGAGGTTGCCGATCACGTATTTCGCGAACTCCGAGGTCTTCACACCCTTGTCGTAGCCGACCACGTCGCCCGTGAGCCGCCCGTCGAGCAGCGTCACGAGCACGGCGTGCTCGATGTCGGCGGCGGCGGCGAATTCGCCGAGGTGCTTGAGCATCATCACGCCGCTCAAGACCACGGCGGTGGGGTTGATCATGTCCTTGCCGGCATACTTCGGGGCCGATCCGTGGACGGCCTCGAAAATCGCGATGCCGTTGCCGAGGTTGGCCGACGGGGCGAACCCGAGACCGCCGACGAGCGCCGAGGTGAGGTCGCTGATGATGTCGCCGTTCATGTTGGTCGTGACGATCACGTCGAACTGCGCCGGCTTCTTCACGAGCTGGTGGGCGCAGTTGTCGATGATGACGTGCGAGGAGCGGATATCGGGATATTCCGGGGCGATCCGCTCGAAGGTGCGCTTCAGCTCACCCTCGGTGAGCTTCATGATGTTCGACTTCGTCGCACAGGCGACCGCCTTGCGGCCCTCGGAGCGGGCGAATTCGAACGCGAGCCGGACGATCTTTTCCGAGCCCTTCGCGCTGATCAGCTTGAGGCACTGCGCCACGTCGGGCGTCTGCATGTGCTCAATGCCGGCGTAGAGATCCTCGACGTTCTCCCGCACGACGACCAGGTCGATCCCCTGTCCCGTGTAGGGCGTGACCACGCCCGGCAGCTCGCGGACGGGCCGGATGTTGGCGAACGTCTCGAAGAGCTTCCGCAGCGTGACGTTGGCCGATTTCTCGCCGAAGCCCACCGGCGTGCCAAGCGGGCCCTTGAGCACGACCCGCGTCTGGCTGATCGAGTCGATGGTCTCCTGCGGCACGCCCGAGGCGATCCCCTGTTTGAACACCCGCTCGCCGGCGTGCCGCTCGATCCAGTCGATCTGCACGCCGGTGGCGTTGATGATGTCGACGGCCGCGTGGACGCATTCCGGACCGATTCCGTCACCGGGGATCACCGTCACTGCATGTCGG
>JBJTSM010000519.1:0-7560 GCA_046076685.1 Planctomycetia bacterium
CTGGCGGGCCAAGGCCATCCGCCGCTGGCTGGTCGGCCGGCGGGCGGCGTCGTTTGCCGCCATGACCGACCTCTCCAAGAACCTGCGCACGCAGCTGGAGGCGGGTTATCGGATCTGGACGACCTCGATCGCAAAGCACTCCCGGGCGGAGGACGGCACGGAGAAGCTGTTGTTGGAGCTGCACGACCGGCAGCAGATCGAGTGCGTGCTTTTGCGCGACGGCGACCGCCGCACCGTCTGCATCAGCTCGCAGGTGGGCTGCGCGATGGGCTGCGTGTTCTGTGCCAGCGGCCTCGACGGCGTGATCCGCAACCTCACCACCGGCGAGATCCTCGAACAACTGCTCAGGCTCCAGCAGCTCCTGCCCGCCGAGGAACGGCTCAGCCACATCGTGGTGATGGGCATGGGCGAGCCCTTGGCCAATCTCGACCGGCTGCTGCCGGCGCTGGCCGTCGCGCAGGATCCGGAGGGCTTCGGCATCTCGCAGCGACGAATCACCGTCTCGACAGTCGGCCTCCCCAAGGCCATCGACCGCCTCACCGAGGAGAACCCCGGCTACCATCTCGCGGTCTCGCTCCATGCCGCCGACGACGGCCTGCGGACGAGGCTCGTGCCGGTGAACAAGTCGATCGGCTTGGCCGAGGTGATGGCGGCGGCCGACCGCTACTGGGAGGCTTCGGGCCGCCGGCTGACGTTCGAATACGTGCTCCTCGGCGGCGTGAACGACTCGCCCGAGGATGCGAAGCGGCTGGTACGGCTGCTCGGCCGCCGCGCGGCCCTCGTGAACGTGATCCCCTACAACACCGTGGCCGGGCTGCCCTGGCGGGAGCCGACGACGGGGTCGCTCGAGCGGTTTCTCGACGTGCTCCGCACGGCGGGAGTCAACGTGCAGGTCCGCCGCCGCAAGGGCGCCCGCATCGACGCAGCCTGCGGCCAGCTCCGCCGCCTCGCGGCCTCAAGCACCTGACACCGCCTCGCGCAACGCTACTGCAGCAGGCCGAGCAGGAGCACCGCGGCGAGCACCATGCCGAGCATGCCGCCGAGCCAGACCGTCCAGTGCACGGCCGCCAGGCGGATCGCCGCCGGATCCTCGTGATGCGTGGCCGCGAAGATCAGGCTGGCCAGTGCCACGAGCGGCAGTCCGAAAAAAATCCCGGGCACCCGGCCGGCCAACGAGGCCACCAGCGGCAGGAAGAGCGTCAGTGTGGTGGTCGCGATCATGCGAGCATTGGCCTTCCGTGCTGAAAGATCAGGGATTGGGGGAGGCTGGGGCTTTCGACGCATCCGGCGTTTCGGCCGCCGTGCCTGCTCCAGCGGCGGCGCGGCGTTTCTTCTCCTCCTCGGAGAGGCCCATCGGGCCCGCCCAGGCGTCGTAGATCACGAGCAGATTGAGCATGCCGGCCAGCATCGTGTAGAGCGTGCCGATCTCGAAGAACTTGCCCAGCCGGCGATGCCACTGGGCCAGCTGGTCGCGGCGAAACTGTTTGAGCGGCGGCTTGTCGAAAAAATCGTCGGCCTGGATGTCGGGGTCATGGCGGGCGAGCCGGTCGGCATAGGCCCGCGAGACATACTGCCCGGGAGCGAGTGGCGGCGCCATGAAGCCCACGGGCACGAGCCCTCCCCCGAGCATGAACGGTTGCCGGGCCGGCCCGTCGAGCTGCGCCGCCTGCACCATGGCAGGCAGGGCCACGAGGCCCGCCGCCACCTGGCAGACATACGGCTGCACGAGCAGCTTGCCAAGCCCGCGACGGCCGCCCGCCGCGTTGTCCGGCCACGAGGCGTAGACCACCTTGCCGCCCCCAAGCCAGAGTCCGAAGACGAACAGGAAGAGGATCACCGCCATGAACAGCCCGCCCTTGGCGGTGCGGCCCTGGTAGAGCTGGCCGAGACCGGGCACGGCCCACGACAGCACGGCGGCCAGCGCCGGATTGCCCAGGTCAATGGCGGAGCCATCGTCGGGCGAGAGCGCCACGATTCTCGGCGGCTGTGTCGGCGGCTGCGGCTCGTTGGTCCTGCGCACGCGGCGATTCCTCGGTCCTGTCCTCGGATTGAGTCGGCGGGGCATGCCTGGGCATGTCGAATCCCGCCGGAGGCCTGCCAGTGTATGCGATGGCGAAGCGAGAAAAAATGATCCGCCGCCATTGATTTCCGTCGGCCGATACCGTGGGCGAGGTAATCCTGCTACCATCCGCAGACTCTGCCGGACTTGCCGAAGTTCGCGTCCGCGGTCCGACGGACTGTTTTCCAAGCGTTCACGTCTGGTTGTCACGATGACTGCCGCCGAGCCGACTCCCTCCTCTCGCCGCCGGTTCGTCGCCGCGTTGGGAGCGGCGGCCGCAGCATTGGGCGCGGCTGTCGTCGGCTGCTCGACCTCGTCAAAAAAGTCTGCCGGCTCGTCCAAGAAGAAATCCCGCACGGCCCACCGCGATGGAAAGCGGCCCAAGGGACCAAAGACGATGGGCAACCTGCTGGTGGACGGCTACATCGACGATCTCAAGTCGGGCCCCGCGGCGAAGCAGGTGGCCGCCGCGCAGGAGCTCTGCAACATGGGGGCGGGCGCGAAGAAGGCCCTGCCGGCGCTCGAGTCACTGACCAAGAACGGCGACGCCCAGGTCCGCGAGGCCGCCCAGCAGGCGATCAAGGCGATCCGAAAATAGCGACGCCGCCACCAGCACGAATCGCCGCCACGAATCGTGCGGGCTCATCCCCAGAGCCGCCGCACCACCCGCACCCGGGGCTGCCGCGACGATTCGTCGCCTGACGACACCGGCGGCTCGTCGGCATCGCCGGCCGCCTCCCGCTCTTCGCCGGCCGCGGCCAGCGAGAGTTCCCGCCAGGCGCGTTCCACGACCGCGGCATCGACACGGTCGAGCCCGTCGCCCGCCGCGGCTGCCAGGCTGAGCTGCGCCAACTGGCCGACCGTGCGCGGCACGCCTCCGGCAAACCGGGCCAGCGTCGCCGCCGCTTCGGCTGGAAAGATGGCCGGATCGCCGCCCACGCGGGCGATGGCCTGCGCGAGAAAACCGACCACGTCGTCCTCGGTCCAGGGAGCAAGTTCGATCCGCAGGGCCGCCCGCTGGCGGATGGAGGCCGGCACCCGCGACAGCCCCGTGGGCGTTGCCAGCCCCACCACGACCGTGCGGGCAAACCGGGGCTCGGCACCGCCCACGAGCCGTGCGATGCCGTCGAGCGCGTCGGCCGGCGCCTCGTCGATGTCGTCGCAGAGGAGCACCGTGGGGCGTTCCATGAGCGTGTTTTCGCGGAGCCGGTTCTCGAGCTTCTTCCACGGCCGGCCGGGCTCGGCGCGGCAGAGCGGATCGAGCGGCAGCCGCTCGAGCAACAGCTCGATCCAGTCGCCTTCCGAGAGCCCGCGGAGGGAGAGCAGCGCCGTCTCCGCGCCCAGTCCGCCCAGGCGGCGGATCGCCATCGCGGCCAGATGGCTCTTGCCACAGCCTGCGGCGGCCGTCACCAGGCCGAACCGCTGCCGCTCCTCGAGCAGCCACTCGAGCCGCGCGAGCGCCTCCTCCTGGGGACCGCCTGAAAAAAACGTGGCCGGCTCCAGCCCGCCGCCGAAGGGTGCCCCGGTGAATTTCCAGTGGTCGCGTGACATGATGCGGGAGTGTAGGAGATCGGCGCCCCCGCGTCAGGACGAAGTTTCCCCGGTAAAAACCGCCACACCGACGGACACTGCCCATGAGCGAACGATTCTTCACCTCCGTGCCGCCGGCGGGAGGCCGCGGCGTTCTCGAGGGCGACGAGGCCCGCCATCTCGCGCGGGTTCTCCGCGCGAAGGTCGGCGACCCCGTGACGCTCTTCGACGGCCGGGGCCGTGAATGGCCGGCACGGGTGGCCGCGATCGGCCGCGACCGCGTGGAACTCGACGCGGACGAACCGCACACGGATGCACCGCCCCGCGGCGCACGCCTCACGCTCGCCGTCGCGCTTCCCAAGGGGGAGCGGCAGAAGTGGATGGTCGAAAAGCTCACCGAGCTTGGCGTGCGGCGGCTCGTGCCGCTCGAGACGACCCGCGGCGTGGCGGAAGCGACCGCTTCCGCGCAGGCGCGGCTCGAACGCGGCGTGATCGAGGCCTGCAAGCAATGCGGCCGCAACACGCTCATGGAGATCGCGGCGGGCCGCACGCTCGCGAGCCTGCTCGCCGAGCGGCTGGACGACGCCTGCATCGTGATCGCGCAGCCCGGCGGCAGGCCGTTGGCCGACGCCGTCCCCGCCACCGCCACCGACATCCTCGCGCTGGTGGGTCCGGAAGGGGGATTCACCGACGACGAGCTCGCGGCCGCGGAGCAGGCCGGCGCGATCCGCGTTTCGCTCGGCCCCCACATCCTCCGCGTGGAGACCGCCGCCATCGCGCTGGCCGCCCGGTTCGCCGGCTGATGCCCGGACACACGGGTGCGTCGCTCACTCTGTCTCGCAGCAGCTGCACCGCTGCGGCACGTCGAGCACGAGCGTGGCGGCGTACGATGCCTTGTCGTAGCCCTCCCCCTTCTCGTCGGGCCGGACCATGTGACTCACGACGAGCACGAGGTTGCCCTCCTTGGGCGTGAACGTGCACCGCCCCTCCGCATCGGTCTTTCGCTCGTGCTCCGCATCGAACCCCTCGGCGAGCGTCGCGCCGCGCGGGATGAACGACACGACCTGGTCGGCCAGCGGGTTTCCCTTGAAGAGCAGCCGCACCTTGATCGGTTTGCCGGGACCACAGCCGAGCACCGGATGGCTCTCGAGCACCAGTTCGAGCGGATGACCGAGCGGGGCCGGCAGTTTTTCGTCCGCCGTGCCCGGCCGGTCGAGCGATTCGGCGACGAGGAAGTAGGCCTTGCCCCCCTTGAACCCCATGGACCCGTGGCGGACGCCCTCGCGGTAGTGGGCCGCGCAGTGGAGGCCCGCGGCGGCGGGCACGAACCGCGCCGACCAGAAGCCCTCCTTCGGCGCATAGCCGAGGTCGACCAGGTCGGGCACGAGGTCGGTCTTCCGGCCGTCGGGCCCGATCACGCCCGCCTGCACGCCCTCGAGCGACCCGAGCTTGCCGGCGATCTTGAAATCGCGGTGGTCGTTGCCATGGTTGCCGAGGAAGAGGTCGACATGCACGACGTCGTCGGGATGGACGGCCCGTGGCGAGACCTGCAGCCAGGTGTCGTGGGCCTGCGCGACCGGCGCGACTGCGGCGGCCGCGGTGAAGAGGAGCGGGGCCACGGCCATGGCCCATCGGGATAGCCGCGCGGGAACCTCGGCAAGAAGACGGTTCAGAACACGATTCGTCCGCTGCATGGAAAACCCTCCTGGCAGGATGTGTGGATGATTGGAAGAGGCTCCGGTGCGGCTACCGCAAGGACGGCAGCCGCACCGGGAACCAGGTCATGCGTCCGGCTCAGAAATCTCCCGACACCTGCTCGCCGCCGTTGATGCTGTGGAGCGCGCGGTGCAGGTCTTTGTCGGTCTGATCCGAGAGCAGCGTCACGTGGCCGTCGGCAAAGAGCACGTTCGCCCCGCCAGTGTGAAAACTCTTGGGGCCGAAGAAGCCCGACCAGTGCACGACGTAGTCGGGAATCCTGCTGTTGGGCGGGAGGAAGCCGTTGGTGAGGCTGTTGCCCTGCGTCGTCGCCGCCCAGGACAGGCCGCGGCCCCGCATCGAGGGGCTGTTCACCGCCCGCCAGGCCGTCACGGAAGTCCAGTTGGCCAGCAGTGTGTCGATGTCTGCCGTCGTCGCCATGCTCGCATTCGTGATTCTGTTCACGTCCTGCGTCACTCCACTCAGACTGTTGCCGGCATTCGTGTTGGTCCAGCCCGTCGATCCATTCAGCGTGTAGCGATACGGAAACGAGGGTGGTGTCGCCGCAAGATTCACGGTGTCACTCGTGCCGCTCGTCGTGATGCTCCGAACCGCTTCGCTCGCGATCACGGTCTTCGAAGTTCCATCGGCGATGGCGGCGATCTTCACCCTCGATTTCTCGTAGACGATGCCGTCGGTCGGCTTGCTGAACTCCCAGTAAGTATTGGTGCCGGAGACCGTCGCGCTCCCGAAGCTCACCATGTAGTTGTTTCCGCCGTAGGTTCCCGAGTTGCACACGTTGACCGTCGGTGCCGAATCGCTGGGACACAGGAGCATGGGGATGGGCGTGGCGAAGACCGCCGCGAACTGCGGTGCGGGGGTCTGGTTGTTGAAGCTACCCGTGAACGGAGTCGCCGCGAAATCGATCTGGCTGCCGATCGCCGACTCTTCCGCGTAGGGAAGCAGCCGCGCGTGTAGCGACCATCCGGCCGCCGTGCCGCTCGTCGTATTGCTCGTCCGGGCGTCGGTCTGCGGAAAGCGATTGAGCGCACTCTCGAAGTTGAGCAGCGCGATCCCGAACTGCCGGAGGTTGTTGGTGCAGCTCGATCGGCGGGCCGCCTCACGGGCCGCCTGCACCGCGGGCAAAAGAAGCCCCACGAGCGTGCCGATGATGGCGATCACGACCAGAAGCTCCACGAGGGTAAAACCGTGTAGGGGCCGATCGGGAAATGGGAACGCAACTCTTGTTTTCATGATGATGTTCTCGCTTGTGTTTGTGGTGATGGTGCCCAACTCGGGGGCGCAGCCGGCGCGCAGCATGCGACGCCGACACGGAACTCGACGCAAAGAGGGCGCAGTCCGCGGCCGCGACGGGCTTGCAGGCTGCGCGAGGCTCAGGCCGCGCGGGGCGGCGGCGCCGCAGGAGCGGCACGCTGGCAGTCGCCCGCCTCGTCGGCGGGCAGACACACGTCGATCACCGGTGAGGGAAGCGATAGTTCCACGGCGGGCGGCGGAACCGCGACACCGGCCGCAAACCACTCCGCCACGATGCCGCCACAGGCCAGCATCGCCCGCAGCGTCACCGTCCGGGTCCGCTGCTCCACCTCCGGCGGCTGCTCGGCGTCAGGCTCGTCGGCGGGAGCCTTCCCGGTCGCAATCGCGGGACTCGCGCAGCAGGAGGGCTCGTCCGCGGGAGCGGCAGAGCAGCAGGAGGGCTTGTCCGCGGGAGCCTTCGCGACCGTCGGCGTCGCGCAGGCCACGCGGCGCTCGAGCGCCGCGAGCACGGCTGGCTCGACGCGATGGGCCTTCGCCCACGCAAGCGTCTCGGCGGGCGAGTGGCAGCAGCAGCTCGTGTAGCACCGGTCGGCCGTGTCGCAGCTGCAGGCTTTGTCCATGCACGGAAACGGCCGCGAGCGATCCTTGCCGGCCAGCCGCTTCGCGGCGGGCGAAGAGGGATCGGGCCGGGCGACGCTTCCCACCGGCAACGGCAGGCCCGAGGCCACGAGCGCGTAGCCGATGATGGCCAGCCAGACTGCCCGCTTCCTCGTCGCTGCGTTCCGCTGCATGCGAAGCAGGATACCACGGCGACGACGCCGGGAAATGCTCCCATAAAAGCCCCCGGCGCAAGCCGGGGGATGTGCCCGGCTCGTGCGACGATCCCATCGCTCGCGCTCCGGGCTTCTATGCCCCCATGCCCGCTCGTGCGACAATCCCATCGCTTGCGCTCCGGGCTTCTATGCCCCCATGCCCCGCTCGTGCGACGATCCCATCGCTTG
>JBJTSM010000520.1:0-3853 GCA_046076685.1 Planctomycetia bacterium
TGAGCACGACTCCGCAGCGACGCGGCCCGGCTCCCGCGCCGCACCGGTTCGTGATCGTCGGCGGGACGATCCACGATCCCCTCCATGGACGCGACGGCGTCGTGGCCGACATCTGGGTGGAGAACGGCCGGATCGTGGCCGCGCCGCCCGACCCGCTGCCGTTCACGCGGATCGACGCCCGCGACAGGGTGGTGATGCCGGGGGGCGTCGACCTGCACAGCCACGTGGCCGGTCCGAAGGTGAATGCGGGGAGGCGGATCGCCCCCCACCTCGCCCGCCGCTCGCCCGCCGCCGTGCCCACGATCCACTCGACGGGCGCACTCTACGCGGCGCTCGGCTACACGACCGTGTTCGATGCGGCGATCGCCACGGCCGCCGCCGGGCTGGCCCATCTGGAGCTTGCCGAACTGCCGATCCTCGACAAGGGCGTCTATCTGCTGGCGGCGGACGACGCGCACGTGGTGACGGCGCTCGACCGCGACCGCGACGGGCAGGGCGACCGCGAGGTGCAGCGGCTCGTCGCGCAGGCGGTGCAGGCCGGTCGCGGCTGGGCCGTGAAGGTGGCCAACCCGGGAGGGCCGGCATTCTGGAAGCGGGGCCGCGGCGACCACCGCGATCTCGACACGCCGCTGCCGGGGATGACGCTCACCGGTCGGACGCTGCTCGAGCGGCTCGCCCGGGCGGTGCAGGCGGTCGGCCTGCCGCACCCGCTCCACGTCCACACGGCCAACCTCGGCCTGCCGGGCAACTGGCGGACGTTGCTCGAGACGATGCGGACCTTCGACGGCATTCCGGCGCACCTGGCCCACGTGCAGTTCCACAGCTACGCGGGCGGCGACCTCGACGCAGACACGTTCGGGTCCGGCGTCGCACCGGTCGTCGAGTGGTTCAACACGCACCCCGAGCTCACGCTCGACGTCGGGCAGGTGCTCTTCGGCGACACCGTGGCGATGACCGGCGATTCGGCAGCCGCCGAGCATCTCGCCCATGCCACGGGCGTGCCCTGGATGTCGCACGACCTGCACCTGGAGGGGGGCTGCGGGGTGCTGCCGATCAGCTACCGCGAGAAGAGCCTCGTCCATGCCTGGCAGTGGGCGATCGGCCTCGAGTGGTTTCTGACGGCCACCGATCCCTGGCGGGTCGTGCTGTCGACCGATCATCCCAACGGCGCGCACTTCACCGCCTATCCGCATCTCATGCGGCTGCTCGGCGACGCGGCCTTCCGTCGCGAGGCGTTCGCACGGATTCATCCGGCGGTGCGGAAGCGGAGCCCGCTGGCGGGCATCACCCGCGAATACACGCTGCAGGAGCTCTGCATCATCACGCGGGCGGCCCCCGCGCGGATCGCGGGGCTCGCCGCCAAGGGGCATCTGGGCGTGGGCGCCGACGCCGACATCACGGTCTACCGTCCCGACCCGGATCTGTCGCGGATGTTCGCGATGCCGGCCCAGGTGTTCAAGGCGGGCGTGCTGGTCGCCGAGGACGGCGAAGTCCGCGCGCTGCCGGCCGGCCGCACGCTCGCAGCCGACCTCGATGTGCCATCCACGCCCGAAGCGCAGGCGAGGGACGCCTGAGGAAGGCGTTCCCGGTAGCAGCAATCGGTGGGATACCATTCCGTGGAGTATTTCTTCGCATGGACACGTTTCGAAGAGCAAGCATGACGCGCAACGAGCCCAACTGCCTTCCACTGGCGACCGCATTGATCAGGGGCTGTTGTTTTGTAGCCGCCTTTTTTCCGGCCGCGTCGGCCATGGCCGCCGGAGCGGAGCCCGCGGGCCTCGCCGCGCAGGTCACGCGGCCGGTGCACCCGATCCTCGTCGGCAACGAGCACGGTCCGCTCGTGCGGGTGGCCATCGAGGCCGGGCCGGGCCGGAAGGTGCACGTCTCGGCGCTGCGGTTCTCCCTCGCCGGCACCGACGCCCTCGCCGACATCGATTTCCTCCGGGTGTTTTCCACGGGCACGAGCCAAGGCTTCTCCGCGCAGTCCCCGCTGGGCGATCCCGTCCCGCCGGCGACGGACATCGAGGTGCCGCTCGACCTCGATCTGGCGGAGGGACGGAACGTCTTCTGGCTGTCGTGCCGGCTGAAAGACTCGGCCGACCTCGACCACAGGATCCGGGCCTCGTGCACGTCGATCGCCACGTCCGTCGGCAAGGTGACCCCGCGGGACGACGACGCCTCCCGGCAGCGGATCGGCGTGGCGCTGCGTCGGGGCGGTGACGACGGCGTGCACACCTACCGCATCCCGGCGCTCACGACTTCGGCCGCGGGCACCTTGCTTGCCGTCTATGACATGCGACACCGCAGTGACAGCGACCTGCAGGAAGACATCGACATCGGGCTCAGCCGCAGCGTCGATGGCGGTCGCACGTGGGAAAAGCCGCGGGTGATCATGGACATGGGCCGGTTCGGCGGGCTGCCGCCCGAGCAGAACGGCTGCAGCGACCCTGGCATCGTGGTCGACCGCACGACCGGCGAAATCTTCTGCTTCGCCGTCTGGATGAACGGCAAGCCGGGCAAGCACCAGTGGGTCGGAGACGGCTCCGAGCCGGGCTTCGACATCGGCAAGGCGGCGCAGTTCATGGCGGTCCGCTCGCGAGACGACGGCCGCACCTGGTCGCAGCCGGAGAACCTGACACGCTCGCTCAAGCGGGAACCGTGGTGGCTGTTCGCACCGGCCCCGCAGTCCGGGCTCTGCCTGGCCGACGGCACGCTGGTGATGCCGGTGCAGGGCCGCGATGCGCGTGGGGCAAAATTCTCGACGATCATGACCAGCCACGACCATGGCGGGAGTTGGGCGGTCGGCGCGCCGGTTCATCCGGGTGGCAGCGAGTGCCAAGCGGTCGAACTGGGCGACGGGTCGTTGATGCTGAACATTCGCAACGATCGGGAAAAGTTCCGCGCCGTCTACGTCACTGGCGACCTGGGCGCCACCTGGCAAGTTCACGGCACGAACCGCAACACGCTCATCGAGCCAACCTGCAATGCCGGCCTCTTACGAGTCGACCACGAGGAGGCGGGACTGAAAAAGCACGTGCTGCTCTTCGCCAACCCGCACTCCCAGACGGCACGCACGCACCAGACCGTCCAGGTGAGTTTCGACGACGGTCGCTCATGGCCCGCGTCGCACCACCTGCTGCTCGACGAGGGACGCGGCAAGGGCTACCCCAGCCTCACCCGCATCGACGCAGGCCACGTGGGGATCGTCTACGAGGGGAGCCAGGCGCAGCTGGTCTTCCAGAGGCTGCCGCTTGCCGAGCTGCTGGACCCCGGGCGGCGGTGAGCCTGTCACAGCCGGATGCGGCGGCAGTCGGCCCCAGCAAACACCGGCGAGGTCTCGCGACCGGGCCGTTCCAGGTCCAGGCCGCGTGAGGTGATCGGGCCCTGCGTAGGCTGCCCGCACCATTGAGTGCTTGCCGCAGGCTCCTCGTGGAACTACGATCTAAAAAGCGATCGTTTCCTAGTTGCCGCGACTCGAAAAGCACTGTTTCTTTGTATGGCCCGCCAAACCGGCAGCTACCGAGTCACACCGACACAGGGAGAGACGGTCCGGGCTTTCGTGCCTCGGCCGTTACCGCCGGCCGCCCCGCCGCTGGTGATCGAAAAAGAACTCGCGGAGCGGCATGCCGCAGCCCTCTCCGCGATCGGCCGTCTTCGCGTGGCCGGTGCCATGGTGCCAGACCCCGGATGGTTTCTCTACGGCTTCGTTCGCAAGGAAGCCGTTCTGTCGTCGCAGATCGAAGGCACGCAGGCGACGTTCCGTGACGTCGCCACCTTCGAGGCCACGCACGCCAGCCAGCATCCGGCTGACGTCGCCGAGGTCTGCAACTACGTCGATGCACTGAACCGGGCA
>JBJTSM010000521.1:0-4759 GCA_046076685.1 Planctomycetia bacterium
TGGCGACGGGTGAGCCGTTGGATGGTGTCGGGGGGCAGGTCGGACATGGGTGAGACGCCTCGCAGTATCCCCCGGCTTGCGCCGGGGGCTTGTATGGGTACCCACCGGCTTGCGCCGGGGGCTTGTATGGGTATCCCCCGGCTCGCGCCGGGGGCTTGTATGGGTGTCCCCCGGCTCGCGCCGGGGGCGTGTATGTCAATAAAAGCCCTGAGCGCAAGCGACGGGATCTGCGTGAACGTGCGGTACGACATCACTCACGGGTAAGGGCCTCGTCGAGGTTGAAGATGCCCAGGCAGACGGCCGTCAGGGCGGCGTGCTCGCTCGCGTCGAGCGTTTCGTCGCGCTTGTATTCGCCCACGGCGAGCAGCCGGCCGGCAGCCTCCGCGTCGGCCCGGTAGGCCTCGCGCTGCCGCTCGTGCATCCGCCGCAGGGCGGTGAGGTCGTAGTCGGTCGGCCGGCGGCCAAGCACGCGGCGGAAGGCGAACGCGAGCCGGCCGTCGGTGTCGGGCGTGGCCTGCATGGCCCGCTGGGCGAGCACGCGGGAGGACTCCACCCAGGTCGGGTCGTTGAGCGTGGTGAGGGCGTGCAGCGGCGTGCAGGTGCGGCTGGCCCGCACGTTGCAGGTCTGCCGGTTGGCCATGTCGAACATGTTGGCCGGGTTCACCGTCCGCCGCCAGAACGTGTAGAGGCTGCGGCGGTAGAGATCGGCGCCGTGCGACGCCGGATAGGTGAAGTCGCGTTCCTTCGTGATCGCGAGCGCCTCCCAGATCTCGTCGGGCTGATAGGGATAGACGGGCTGGCCGCCGAGCCGCGGATCGAGCAGCCCGCTGGCGGCGAGCGCCACGTCGCGGAGCACCATCGACGGCATCCGAAACCGCGCCCCCCGCGCGAAGAGCCGGTTCTCCGGATCCTTCGCCAGGTGCTCGGCCGTCACCCGGCTGGCCTGCCGGTAGGTGGCGCTCGTGACCAGGAGACGATGCATCTGCTTCTGGCTCCACCCGCGTTCGCGGAACTCCACGGCCAGCCAGTCGAGCAGCGGCAGGTGCACGGGATACTCGCTCTGCACCCCCATGTCTTCGGAGGTCTTCACGAGCCCCGTGCCGAAGAAGTGCTGCCACATGCGGTTCACCTGCACGCGGGCCGTGAGCGGATGCTCGGGGAGAAAGAGCCACCGGGCGAGGCCGAGCCGGTTGGCGGGGGCGGACTCGGGCAGCGGCGGCAGGAACGCCGGCGGGGCGAAGGCGAGCTTCTCTCCCTTGGGCGAGAGATAGTCGCCACGGTCGAGGATCTTCGTCTCCCGCGGCTTGTCGTCGGCCATCACCATCACCCGCGGGATCTGGTCGCCCTTGTACTCCTCGAACGCCTTCTTCGCGGCGTCGTACTTCACGACCTGCGGCAGGTCCTTGATGATGCCCGGCTTGACCTGCGCGTCGAAATGGCTGCGGAGCTGCTTCTCGATCGAGGCCTTCTCCGCGTCGGTGCGGTCTTGTTCCGGCTTGCGGAGCAGGGGAGTGAGCCCGCGGGAGAGGCCCTCGCCGTCGGCCGGCTCACCGTCGGAAAAGAGCCCGGACTTCCAGGCGGCGTAGGCCGCGTCGAGCACCGGCAGGGCTTCCGCTTCGTGCGTCTTCATGGCGGCCTCGAGCTCCGCGAGCCGGGCCTTGTTCTCCTCGGTGGGCAGCTCCACGACCGGCGGCGCCACGCGGATGCGGGCCGAAAACCGCGTCGGCGTGCCCGATTCCGACACGCGGTTGAAGGCGTCGAGCAGGGAGTAATAGTCGGCCTGCGTCATCGGATCGTACTTGTGGTCGTGGCACTGGGCGCAGGCCATCGTGAGCCCCAGCCAGGTGGTGCTCGTGGTGTCGACCCGGTCGAAGAGATTGTTGAACCGCTGCTCCTCGGCGATCGCGCCCCCCTCGCCGTTCAGGAGGTGGTTGCGGTTGAAGCCGCTGGCCACACGCTGGTCGGTGGTGGCATCCGGCAGGAGATCCCCCGCCAATTGCTCGGTTGAAAACCGGTCGAACGGCATGTCGGCATTGAGGGCCTTCACCACCCAGTCCCGCCAGATCCACTGCCAGGTGTCGCCGTCCTGCTGAAAGCCGTTGGAGTCGGCGTAGCGGGCGGCGTCGAGCCACGAGAGCGCCATCCGTTCGCCGTAGTGCGGGCTGGAAAGCAGGCGATCAACCAGCTTGTCATAGGCCGCCGGATCGGGGTCGGCGACGAAGGCGTCGACCTCCTCGGGAGTCGGTGGCAGGCCGACCAAGTCGGCGTGGAGCCGGCGGATGAGCGTGGCCCGGTCAGCCTCGGGCGACGGCCGCAGGCCCGCGGCCTCGAGCTTCACAAGCACGAAGCGGTCGATGTCGTTTCGGGCCCAGCCCTCCTGCCAGCCCGGCTTTGTCACCTGCGGCGGCTCTGGACGCACCGGCGGCACGAACGCCCAGTGCGGTGCATACGCCGCACCCTCCTTGATCCAGCGGTCGAGGAGTTGCTTTTGTGCTGCGGAGAGCCGCCGGTTCGAATACGGCGGTGGCATGATCACGTCGGCGTCGGTCGAGTGGATCCGCTCGAGCGCGACGCTCGCGCCGGGGTCTCCCGGCACGATCGCCCCGGCCGCGACCGCGGCCGCCCGGTCGTCGAGCCGCAGATCGGCCTCCCGCTTGTTGCCATCCTGGCCGTGGCAATAGAAGCAGTTCTCGGAGAGGATCGGCCGGATGTCGCGGTTGAAGTCGAGCGGGGCCTCGGCGGCGGCCACGATCGGCCAGGCGATCAGACATGCCACCAAGGGCCTTCGCACGGATGCCGTGCGCAGGGCGGCAAGCAGGCGGAGGATCGAGCAACCCATGGAACTGTTTCCGGGGGGGTCACCCGCGTCGCCGATCAGGGCCTTTCAAGAAAGGCCTCAGATCGCGGACCGAGAGGTCGATCGGCGGGACACATGTCACTCCTGCAAGGATAGCACACCCTCCCCGCCCGGGCCAGCGATCGTGCGGCGGGGAAAACCGGGCATAATGCGACAACTGGCGGGTCGAGCGATCCGTGTTTCCCCGGTTTTCACCCGTGCGCTCCGCCCGCCGCGCACAAGGACCCCGGCATGGCCGTCTTGTCGTCCCGATCCATCCGCTGGCTCGCCCCCCTCTTCGTGGTCGGCTGCACGCTGGCCGCGTTCTTGAACTCGCTCGACGGCGAGTTTCTCATGGATGACTACGCCGAGATCCTCGACAACCCGCGGATGGAATCGCTCTGGCCACCCTGGCGGGTGATGCTCGAGGGCAACGAACTGCCCTCCCGCCCGCTCCCCTACCTGACCTTCGCGATCGACCATGCCATCTGGGGAAAGCGGGCCTTCGGCTATCACCTGACGAACCTGGTGATCCACGTGGGAGCGGCTCTCGCTCTCTTCTTTCTGGCCCGCACGACGCTCAGGTCACCGCGGCTGCGGGCGACCCATGGCGACCATGCCGACGTGCTCGCGGCGCTCATCGCCGCGCTCTGGGCCACGCATCCGCTGCACACGCAGGCCGTCACCTACATCTACCAGCGGATGGAGTCGATGACAGCGATGCTCTGCCTGGTCTCGCTGGCCGCCTTCGCCGGCGCGGTCGCCCGGCAGTGGAACCCACGCTGGCTCGCAGGCAGCGTGCTGGCCTCGGCGGCCGCGATGTTCTCCAAGGAGACGGCCGTCGTGCTGCCGCTTCTGATCGCCAGCTACGACTGGCTGTTCTGCGGCGAGCAGGCTCCGCCGACGGGCCGGCGGCGGTGGTACTACACCGCGATCTGCGCGACCTGGCTTGTGCTCGGATTGCAGCTGGCCACGCAGGCGAAAGACTACCGCCACACCGGCGCGTTCGACGGTTCGCCGCTGGCCTACTTCCTCACCCAGCCACGGGTGATCATCTCGTACCTGCGGCTGTCGTTCTGGCCGGCCGGCCTCTGCTTCGACCGCACCTGGCCGATCCTCGCGAACTGGTCGCAGATCGTGCCGTCGCTGCTCTACATGCTGGCACTGGGACTCGTCACGACCTATGGACTGGTGCGCCGCAAGCCCTGGGCCTGGCTTGGCATCGCATTCTTCCTGGCGTTGGCCCCCTCCTCGAGCTTCGTGCCTCTCGGGGCCGTTTACGAGGAATATCGGATGTACATGGCCCTGGCGGCGGTGGCATCCACCGTGGTGGTGGGCGGACATGCGCTTGTCCGTCTGTGGTCGCCGCCCGGACCGACCCGCCGGATGGCGTTCGCCGGTGCCGCCTGCCTGGCCCTGGCGGCGGTGATCTTCCTGGCGATCTGCACCCAACAACGCAACCAGGTCTACGCCATTCCCGGCGGGGTTTGGATCGACGCGATCGAAAAGGGTCTGGCCGGCACGAGAGCCTACTGGAACGTCGCCCTGGCCTGCGATCTGCATGATGGGGTCGACGAAGCCATCCGTTTCGCAGACGAGGTATTTTCACTCAACCACGGTATGAATGTCTACGAGCACCTCGCCGATCGCCGTTACAGGCAAGGCGATCCGGCGACCGCGGAACGCTACCTCCGACACGCGGTGGAAACGCAGGCGGAGGAGATCGCCAGAGGCGAGCTTGTCCCGGTGCGCAGCGCGGCCTCGCTCGTGTTGATGCTGAACATCCAGGGCAAGCACGCGGAAGCCGCGTCTCTCGCCGCCACCTATCTCGAGCGCGTCCGAGCCACGCTTGGTGACGACGACGAATGGACCCGCCGGCTTGTGGAAATCCGTGACCGCCGAGCCGCGAACGGCCAGGATCGC
>JBJTSM010000522.1:0-4032 GCA_046076685.1 Planctomycetia bacterium
GGAAGGATCCACAACCATGAAGAAGGTGCCCCATGTTGGTGCTGACGAGAAAGAATCGCGAAAGCGTGGTGATCGGCCGGCCTGAGGATCAGGAGGTCGTGCTCGAGATCACGATCCTGGAAATCGAGGGAGGACGCGTCCGGCTCGGCTTCGAGGCCGATACAAGGATGCCGATCCATCGCCGGGAGGTCTGGGACAGAATCTGCAACGGCGAAGCCGCGCCCAACGGCAACGGTCTGGCGGCCGCACGGGCCCGGCCGGCCACGGTCGCCGGCGACATCGAGGCCGTCCGACGGCGCTGACCCCGAGAAGCGTGAAGCCGCCATGGACACCTCGTCCCGCGGCCTTCCAACGGCAGGTCGCACGGCCGCGACTGAGTCGCCCTACCGGCCGGGCTTGATGGCCCGGCTTGCCGATCGTAATTCCTTCGTGAAGTGTCTCCTTGAATTTCTTCGATGAGGTCCGCCGTGAAATCACAGGGTGAAATCGAGGCATCGGTCTGCGACGGCATTTCGCGATTCCAGCAGGAGTTCATCGGTCGCGGGCCTCGCGACATCCATGCGCACCTGATCGGTTCGCTGCTGCTGGTGAGGCTGCAGGGCGTGCTGACGCCGGCCGAGCGGCAGTTGATCGCCCCCCGCCAGGAGATGGCCTGCGCGGCGGTCGCAACAGGCGGCGAAAACGACGACGGCCGCTCCGACAACATGAACAACAACGGCAACGGCCACGACGGCGGCAACGGCCGCGCGCTGCTCAAACAGGTCCGCACGCACATGGTGGCGACGGGCCGCCCCCGGCTGGAATCGATCGTGGAAAACGCCGTCGGGGTGAAGCTCGTCAGCGTCCACCACGACATTTCCACCGTGACCGGCGAGGAAGTCCTCGTCTTCTCCCTCGCCGCCCCCCCCGCCTGCCGCCCCAAGAAAAAGCCCTGACCAGCCCCATGTGGGCCCCCGGCCCGGCGTGGTAGGATCGACCGAGAGGTCTCCGGCTCGGCCATGGCTGCATCCCATCCACCATCATCCCGCGGCGCGACGGTGCTCCTGGTCGACGATCAGCCCATCATCGGCGAGGCGGTTCGCCGCATGCTCGCCGGCGAGGATGGCGTCGATTTTCACTTTTGCCGCGACTCTGTGGCGGCCATCGAGGCGGCCGACCGGATTCAACCGACGGTGATCCTGCTCGATCTCGTGATGCCGGAAATCGACGGGCTCGAGCTTGTCCGGCGGTTCCGCGGCGACGAGCGGTTTCGCGAGGTGCCGATCATCGTGCTCTCCACCCGGGAGGAGCCCGCCGTCAAGGCCGAGGCCTTCTCGCTGGGGGCGAACGACTACATCGTCAAGCTGCCCGATCGGCTCGAACTTCTGGCCCGCATCCGCCATCACTCCCGCGGCTATGTCGCGTTGGTCGAGCGCAACGAGGCGTTTTTCGCGCTCGAGTCCAGCCGGCATACCCTCGCCAACAACCTGGCGACGGCATCGCAATACGTGCGGTCGCTGCTCCCGCCACCGCAGCGGATCGGCCCGATCGACGCCGACTGGCGGTTCTTTCCGTCGGCCGACCTCGGGGGCGACGCCTTCGGGTTTCACCCCCTCGACGCCGATCATGTTGCCGTCTACCTGCTGGACGTCTGCGGCCACGGCGTGGGGGCCGCGCTCCTGAGCGTGTCGGCGCTGAACGCGATCCGCAGCGAGTCCCTGCCACAGACCGACTTCCGTGACCCTGGCGCGGTGCTGGCCTCACTGAACAAGGCATTCCCGATGGAACGGCAGAACGACATGTTTTTCACGATCTGGTACGGCGTCTACCAGATCTCCGCCCGCACGCTTCGCTGGGCCGGCGGGGGGCATCCGGCGGCCCTGTTGGTTCCACCCGGCGACCGGGAAGCGGGCCGGTTTTTGGAATCGGAGGGGCCGCTGATCGGGGCCGTGGAAGGGATGGAATTCGCCTCGGCCGGGACCGAGGTGCCCGCCGGGAGCCGGCTCTTCGTCTATAGCGAC
This sequence comes from Planctomycetia bacterium, assembly GCA_046076685.1. GTDB lineage: Bacteria > Planctomycetota > Planctomycetia > Pirellulales > UBA1268 > CAMCQY01. Next base: position 2,001 of record JBJTSM010000522.1, read on the forward strand.
GGGGCCTTTGAAATCAGCCTGATCGACGGGTCGATGTGGCCTTTTCGCGATTTCGTGTCGCAGCTCACGCCACCCCCCGAAAGAATGACTGGACGGCTGGACGCCCTGGTGGCCCACATCCGCGAAATCTCGGGCCGGGAAGACTTTCAGGACGATTTTTCCATGGTGGAACTCTCGTTTTCCTGAGGTTTTGCCGGGGCCAACGCCGTCGACGGCCCCTCGACAGCCCCCGCGCAGGGGAAATTCCGCCGTCTTGCACGGGCTTTTTGAATCCGTACACTACGAGATTCCCCGCGGTTTGGACCAAACCGCTAGCGTAGCTCAATTGGCAGAGCAGCTGATTTGTAATCAGCAGGTTGCGGGTTCAACTCCCGCCGCTAGCTCAGCAAGCCCTGCCACCCGCAGGCCACGGCCTGAACCCGGACGAAAACCGGACGAAAAACAGACACATTCGGCACACCTGCCCTTCCCCGCTCACTTTCCGAAACCTTCCCTCGAACAGACGTCAGAGGTCACTCCACCAAGCGAACACTGCCGGCGGACAGCCGGGCACGGTCACAACAACTCACGTCAGGCACACCACCAAACCATCCAACGACGCCACGGCCCTCGATCGCCTGGCGCGGGGGGAGTTTCCCGAGCGGTCAAAGGGGTCAGACTGTAAATCTGATGGATTTTTCCTTCGCAGGTTCGAATCCTGCACTCCCCACTGGCTGATGTGCCCGGGTCAAAATTCCAGCAATTCCAGCGTTGATTTCCCCGCCCGGCCGCCTGGGCCCGTGCTTCCTGGATCGTGCGGGCTCGTGGTCGACCGATGCGGCTGAAGCCCAATGCGGGTGTAGCTCAATGGTAGAGCAATAGCCTTCCAAGCTAAAGACGAGGGTTCGATTCCCTCTACCCGCTTCCCATTCCGCCCAGCCCACCCCCCGGCCCCGTCACCGTCACTTCTGCCCGTCCAAACCGGAAAATCCCGTCCGACCTCCCAAATACCTCAAGTCGACCTTTTCTCCATGCCGATGGCCCGCCTCATTCGAATCTCGCTGCTGTAGCTCAGTTGGTAGAGCGCGTCCTTGGTAAGGACGAGGTCATGGGTTCAAGTCCCATCAGCAGCTTCGGCCCCGCACCACCGAGGCCCCCGACACCACGATCCACTCCACAAAAAACAGCCGCGAGATCGACGGCCCAAGACAAAGCCCCTTTTTTTTCGTACAAAATCTGTCCGGTTCGCCCGGCTCCTCCCACGTCGGAGGGTGCCGCGAGCGGCACCCGGACACCCACCCAATACATGTCCGACCGGGACGTTTCCGATCGGACGCTGACGGTTTTGACCACAATCGTTTCGAGACTCACATCCGACGCAGGCCCTCGGGCCTGCAGCCACCAGAGAGGAAGATCGAGGGAGTAAAGCATGGCAAAGGACTCTTTCACGCGGAGCAAGCCGCACGTCAATGTCGGCACCATTGGACACATCGACCATGGCAAGACCACGCTGACCGGCGCGCTCGTCGCCGTGCAGGCGGCGAAGAATCTGGCCGTGGCCAAGAGCTACGCCGACATCGCCAAGGGCGGAACCGTCCGCGACGAAACGAAGACGGTGACGATCGCGGTGAGTCACGTCGAATATGAGACCGACAAGCGGCACTACGCCCACATCGACTGCCCCGGGCACGCCGACTTCATCAAGAACATGATCACGGGTGCCGCCCAGATGGACGGCGCGATCCTGGTCGTCAGCGCCGCGGACGGCCCCATGCCCCAGACCCGCGAGCACATCCTGCTGGCCAAGCAGGTCGGCGTGCCGGCGCTGGTCGTGTTCCTCAACAAGGTCGACCTCGTGGACGATCCGGAACTGCTCGACCTCGTCGAGATGGAAATCCGGGAACTGCTCACCAAGTACGGCTTCCCCGGCGACGACGTGCCGATCATCCGCGGTGCGGGCAAGCCGGCCTACGACAGCCCGGCCGATCCCGCCAAGAACAAGTGCATCGCCGACCTGCTCGCCGCGGTCGACAGCTACATCCCCGAGCCGGTC
>JBJTSM010000523.1:0-2871 GCA_046076685.1 Planctomycetia bacterium
CGCAGCGTGCAGCAGATGCAGCCGTTGGAAAACTCGACGAGCTTCTCCTCGGTCCGGCTGAGGCGATTTGTTGCCGGTGCCAGTGGATTCGAGACGAGTTGGGCATCGATATTCACCTCGCTCATGTCGTTGACGATTACCGCGACGCGGCGGCCCTCACGGTTGGCCAGAACGTGGTTGAGCAGGCTCGTCTTCCCGGCGCCGAGGAATCCGGAGAGGACCGTCACCGGCAGGCGACAGTCGCCACCTCGGGAGGTGCTGTCGGTGACGTTTTCGAGCCGGGCAGGATCGGTGTCGTAGCGGCTGGACGCGGACATGGGGCGATCTCCGAGGGAAGGGATGAACGGCGGGCAACGGTAGCCTACATGCAACTCATTTGCAAGTGCGACCGCTCTTCCGCCCCCCTTCGGCCTGCCTGCCATCCGGTCCGCCGCCTCACGGCGACCTGACCCTACGGCAGCTGGATCGCCACCGGCTCGCTTTCCGTGCCGCCCGCGGCCTCGGCGGCGGCCATCTCACGAATGTCCTGGGTGATCTTCATCGAGCAATACTTGGGCCCGCACATGCTGCAGAAGTGGGCACTCTTGAAGGTGTCCTGTGGCAGCGTCTGGTCGTGATACTTCCGTGCGGTCTCCGGATCGAGCGACAGCCGGAACTGTTCGTTCCAGTCGAAGTTGAACCGGGCCCGCGACAACGCATCATCGCGCACGCGGGCGTTCTTGCGGTGCCGCGCCAGGTCGGCGGCGTGGGCGGCGATCTTGTAGGCGATCACCCCCTGCTTCACGTCCTCGGCGTCGGGGAGTCCCAGATGCTCCTTCGGCGTCACGTAGCAGAGCATCGCCGCGCCGCTCCAGCCGGCCAGTGCCGCGCCGATGGCGCTGGTGATGTGGTCGTAGCCGGGCGCGATGTCGGTGACCAGCGGCCCGAGCACGTAGAAGGGCGCCTCGTCGCACTCCTCCATCTGCCGCTTGATGTTCATGTCGATCTGGTCCATCGGCACGTGGCCTGGCCCCTCCACCATCACCTGGCAGCCCTTCTTCCAGGCCCGCCGGGTCAGCTCGCCGAGTACGTGCAGTTCGGCGAACTGGGCCTCGTCGCTGGCGTCGGCGATCGAGCCGGGCCGCAGCCCGTCGCCCAGGCTCCAGGTGACGTCGTATTCGCGGAAGATGTCGCAGAGATCCTCGAAGTGCGTGTAGAGCGGATTCTGCTGACGATGCGTCATCATCCAACGGGCGATGAGCGAGCCGCCGCGACTGACGATGCCCGTGATCCGCTGCATGGTCAGCGGCAGATGCTCCTGAAGCAGCCCGGCGTGCACGGTCATGTAGTCGACCCCCTGCTTCGCCTGCTTCTCGCACATGTCGAGGAAGTGCTGCGGCCGCATGTCGTCGATGTCACCGCCGAGTTCCTCGAGCATCTGGTAGATCGGCACCGTGCCGATCGGCACCGGCGAGGCGTCGATGATCGCCTGGCGGATGGTGTCGATGTCCTTCCCGGTCGAGAGATCCATCACGGTGTCGGCGCCGTGGTGGACGGCCATGTGCAGTTTTTCGAGCTCCGTCTGCTCGTCGCTCGTCACCGCCGAGTTGCCGATATTGGCGTTGATCTTGGTGAGGGCGGCGATGCCGATGCCCATCGGCTCGAGCTTCTTCGTGAGGTGCACCTTGTTGGCGGGAATGACCATCCGGCCCCGGGCCACCTCGGCGCGGATCAGCTCCTCGGGGAGATCCTCGCGCTGGGCGACGAACTTCATCTCGGGGGTGATCTCGCCGCTCTTGGCACGCTCGAACTGCGTCATCGGTGGGTCTCCGTGGAGGCTCTGTGGACTGGGACAATACGGTAGCAAAAGTTCGCGGCGCCGTCTGGCCTTCGCCCTGGATTTCCCCCGAACGCCAGGCCCGGACAGTTGATGCACGCTCCGCCGGCCGGGCCGTGACGCAACCTCTACCGATGCGCCATCCCCCGGCTCGCGCCGGGGGCTTTGATGTGAAACGCGCCGGCTCCCATAAAAGCCCGGAGCGCGAGCGACGGGATCAGAATGGATCACCAACAGCGTCAGGCCCGATGAGCATGCCGCAACCGGCGAACCCAAGCGTGCCGATCCAGCATTTTGCGCGCGATCCCGCTCACAACGTCTTCAGGTATTCCAGCACAGCGGTTTTTTCGTCCTCGGAGAGCACGTCGGGGAAGTCGTGCCCCTTGCCGCTCTTGCCGGGCCTGGTCGTGTCGAAGTGGCGGCGGCGTTCGGCGGCGGTGAGTTTCTTTCCGCTTGGGTCCACGGGCATCGCCTCCATCACCTCCACCTCCAGGCCGACGCGTTCCCGGTCGTAGCCTGTCGCCGTCCGCTTCCAGACGGTCGGCCGCTCGCCGGGATGCAGCACGTGCCAGAGCGTCGGCACCGAGCCATTGTGGAAGTACGGGGCGGTGGCCCAGATGCCGTCGAGCGGCGGCGCCACGTAGCCGGCGGGCGACTCGCGATCCCGCATCGCTTCGCCGGCCTCTCCGGGATGCCCGACGTCCCCCTGCCCGAACCAGCTCCGGTTCAGGTCGCCTCGTTCCTTCGGGGTGAGCGCGTCGAACCGCACGCGATCGGTGCCCACCTCGTCGATGTCCACGACACGGTCGGGGTAGGTTCCCTGCTCCGCGCCCGCGCCGCCATACGTGCCGTGGCAGCCGGCACAGTGCTGGAGGAAGAGGCCCCTGCCCCGCTCGGCGACCGCCGCATCGAGCGGCCAGGGCCACGGCGGCGATTCGAGCGACTCAATCCACCGCTCGATGTCGCGAAACTCATCCTCCCAGGCATGGAACTTCTCCGGCCCGTTCTCCTTCACCAGCAGAAACTGCATCAGCACACGATGCCCCTTGGCCGCG
>JBJTSM010000524.1:0-2089 GCA_046076685.1 Planctomycetia bacterium
GGGCCACGAGGCTCGCGATCCCCGCCACCACGTCCACGAGCGCCGCTCCCACGGAGTTGGCCATGATGAACTGCACGGCGGCGAAGGAGCCACCGCAGACAAGCACTGCCGGCCAGACCTCGACGAGCCCCCGACCGCCGGCCATCGTGGTCACCATCCAGGCCGGCACGAGGAGCGAGAAAAAGGGCAATTGCCGGCCGGCCATCTGGGAGATGGCGTGTTCGTCGAGGCCGGTCACCTTCGCGAGCGTGACGATCGGCGTTCCGAGCGCGCCGAAGGCGACGGGCGCCGTGTTGGCGATGAGGGCGAGCACGGCCGCCTCGAGGGCGGGAAATCCGGCGCCGGTGAGGAGGGCCGCCGAGATGGCCACGGGGGCCCCGAAGCCGGCGGCCCCTTCGAGAAACGCCCCGAAGGAGAAGGCGATCAGCAGGGCCTGCATGCGGTGGTCGGCGGAGAGGCTCGTGACCGACCGCTTCATGATGTCGAGGGCTCCGGCGTCGACGGAGAGCCGGTAGAGAAACATCGCCGTCACGATGATCCAGCCGATGGGGAAGAGGCCGAAGGCGGCGCCGTGCAGGGCGGCGGCGAGTGCCGCATCCGCCGGCATGCCGACGATTCCGACCGCCACGGCCACCGCCGTGGCGAGGCCGGCCGCGGCCGCGGCGTGGGCCGACCACCCGGCCCCGGCCAAGAGCCCGAGGAGCGCGGCCAACGGCAGCAGGGCCACGAGCGTCGAGAGCAGCGGCCAGCCGAGCGGATCGTAGACATGCGACCAGACCATGTGGCGAATTCCCTTGGGCGGCGCGGCGCGCGAGGCTCTGAGTGTCTCAAAACGAGAAAAATGGCGGTAGAAGCGTTAAAATGCGAGGGCTGTACCGGGGGCACGGAGGCTTTCCTTGCAATGCGGAAATTTTTCTTGACAGCATCGAACCAGCCCATTGACGGAGCCGTAACCAATCGATAACAATTGAGCTTGCGTGGGGAGGATTCCCAAACCCGCGATGCAGTAGCTGCCGGAGAAGTCAGGGCCTTCGTCAGCGCCGAAAGTCATGCAAAAAAGGATGGCCGTCGGTTGACGGGTGTCATGCTGGATCAAGGGCCGTCAAACGCCCACGGGTGTCGGGGTGATCTCTCACGTTTCGGTTCGTTTGTGTCGATTGGGTTTTTCATTGTTTCTTTTCTCTAATGCCCTTTCATGGGTGGAGGAATCTCATGACGATTTCGAAGAAGCGCGAGGGTTTCACCCTCGTCGAACTGCTGGTGGTGATCGCCATCATCGGTACGCTGGTTGGCCTGCTGTTGCCGGCCGTCCAGCAGGCTCGTGAAGCTGCCCGTCGCAGTGCCTGCACCAACAACACCAAGCAGTTGGGCCTGGCCTGCCTGAACTACGAGAGCACCCGGAAGCGTCTGCCGGCTGCCAATGACCGCTCTGCTCACGGCACCGCCGGTTGGAGCTGGATCGTTCACGTCCTTCCGTTCATCGAGGAAGTGAACCTCTACAACAACCTGTCGACGGCGACCGGTCGGTTCTCGGCTGATTACTCGGCTCTGTCCGCGGGTACGACCAAGCTGCCGCAGCTGATCTGCCCGAGCTCGACGAGGCCCGACGCGGCAGCCGGTTCGCAGCAGTGGACCAACTACAAGGGTTGTGCGGCTGCGGGGCTGGTCGCTTCGACTGAGCCGAGCAGCACCGCAAATCTCGGTGGTGGGCTTCTCACGAAGCACATCTGGTCGAATGAGCAGACGTTGCGTGGCAACACGTCGTATGGCGGCTTGGATACCCGGATGGCGGGCGACGGAATGTCGAAGACGGTGATGGTCGGTGAGGTCTGCGGTAACTCCGCGTTCGACACCTGGGCTCGTGGTGCAGGGGCGTGGATCACTCCTTCCGTGACGACGATCTCTTCCATCCTCACCCGGGGCACTGCTCCGACGATCGTCAAGACCGCAGGTCGTGATCTCTCCGATGCCGGCAGCACTCCCGGAACGGCCGCGACTTTTTACGACTCCGTTAGGGTACAGGGTCTGGGTAGCTTCCATACGGGCAACCTGATCCTCCACGCCTATGGCGACGGCCACACCTCGGCCA
>JBJTSM010000525.1:0-2331 GCA_046076685.1 Planctomycetia bacterium
TCGGCGCGGGTGGCGATCCCGTCGGCCGCCGCCGCCACGCCGGCGGCCCGCCGGGCGTCGATCCCCCGGAGCGGGATCTGCTTCAGGCTGCGGAGTTCCCGATCGATCGCATCGAACTCGTAGGCCGCGGAGGCCAGCGCGATCGACCGGCTCACGATGTCGGCCTGGCCGGCCGCCTCGCCGAGCCGCCGGGCCTCCTCGAGCATCGCCCACTTGAGCGGCGGGGCTGCCTCCGCGGCGGCGGCCGTCAGCAGGGTTTCGGCGGCCAGTTTCGCCCCCGCCGCGGTATCGGCGTGTGAAAGTTCTTCGCGGAATCGCTGCCGGATCTCGGATCGTGCCGCGACCAGCTCACGCGACGATGGCGGTGGTGGCAGCGTCGCGCCGGGCGGCATCTGCCGCATCGTGGGCCGGCCATTGTCCGGCTCCGTTTCGCGAGTCTCCCCGGACACGTCACCGGCGATGCTGGCCGCCATCCACCCCGCCGCGATGGCCGTCACGGTCGCACGGCGGATCCAGCTGGCTTGTCGCACGGGCTCGTCCTACCGCGTTGCCGGGTAGAAGTGCGACATGTTCATGTACGTCGAGGCGTGTCCCGTGGCGCGAATCGTCTCGACCGACGCGCCGCCGGTCATCGGACGCTGCACCTGCTGCATCTGGCGTTGCATCTGGCTGAGCTGCCGCGACTGGCGGGCCGCCTGCTGCTGCTGAAAGAGTTGTTGCTGCTGCGGGCGGACGAGCCCCTGCATGGCGCCGAGCGTGCCGCCCGTCGTCGGGTTGTTGCCCTGGAATCCGAGCGCGTTGTACGGGCTCATCGACGGCCGGCGGACGATGTTCGAAAACGGCAGAGATCCGTTTCCCTGTTGGCCGGCGGGGCCCTGGGCCGCGGCGGTGCCCGTCGTGGCCAGCCCAGCACCAAGCCAGAGCCCAAGCCAGAGGACAGTCCGGAGCCACAGGCGGCCGAGGCCACGGGGCTGAGGACGGGCATCATCTTGCATGGTCGGTTGCATGGTCAGGCTCCTGTGTGGGCCGAACGTTCAGCCAAGGAACACTCTTCACGTATACCACCCGCCGAGGCGGGCTGCCATCACTCGGGCAGGCCATACCCCGCGATCGCCCGATCCATGAGCATCTTCAGGCCGGCCTTGACGAGCGGCTTGTCGTGGATCCAGGCCGCAAACGCCTCGCCGTGGGCGGCGTAGAGGTCACGCAGCCAGGACGGGGCTTCGGTCAGCAGCCAGGCCCGGAAGAGCAGCCACTTGGGATTCTCGGCGCCGTAAACCTCGCGAGCCACCCAGCAGAAGCCGCCGAAGTTGGGGTTGAAGCCGAACGGCAGCCGGTTGAAGGTCTGGACGGTCTGCACGCCGAGCAGGCTGAAGCCGAACATCCGCTCGAAGGGCCCGCAGACCTTGTCGATGATGCTGTCGAAGGCGATCCACGGGTCCTGGGCGATGAACACACGGTCGCCCGGCAGGAGTTGGTAGTTGGTGGCCGTGGAGCCCCCCTTCATGATCGCCTGGATGTCCACGGGCAGCACCTGGTCGCAGCCCACGCCCGACGGCGCCGGGCGGGCGATCCAGATTTCCTTGCTCGAGAGCCGCGAGAGCCCGTTGATGCCCGCGATCGCGTCAAGCACGGTCTCGTTGCCGGTCACGGGAAAGCGGGCCACGTTGTCGCCGAACCCGGCGCCTTCCGTGATCACGTAGTAGACCTTCGAGTTGTAGCTGAACACGTCGACGCTCACGAGCGGCGCATCGAGGTAATTCGACAGCTGCTTCTCGATCGCCTCCTTGGCCTCGGCGAGCGTCATGCCGGTGACGTAGACGGTGCCGTAGGTGCCCAGGTTGATGGTGCCGTCGGGGCCCACGAGGTGTTCGCCGGCGATCTGCTGCTGGCCCGCCGCCTGGGCCAACGTCAGCGACACCTGCGGCTCGCGAAGAATCCGCTTCAGGTGGCGGAAGACGGCATCCTGGGCCTCGTCGAGCGACTGGCCCCCGACCATCACCTTGCCGTACGACGGGCCCAGGTCGAGCATGCCACCCGGCTCCACGACGTAGAGCCCGTTGATCGGCTGCTCGAGCAGGGTGCCCTCGACGATCACCTGGAGGGTGTCGAACGACTGGATCCGGAAGGGGGGCTTGGGCACGACGCGGAGCGCGTCGATGAGCAGGATGTCCGGGGGCTCGATCACGTAGGGCGGCAGCGTGACCTTGGCGAGTTCTTTGGCCGGCATCTTGGCGGGATCGGCCGGGCAATCGGCCTCGAGCAAGGCCTGTCGGGCGGCCGTGCGCTGGGGCCGGCCGTAGATGCTGCAGCCGCTGGAACAGACTGTCG
>JBJTSM010000526.1:0-2315 GCA_046076685.1 Planctomycetia bacterium
GTCGAGGCGATCCTCCGCAACGTGCTCACGCCGAACGCGGCGATGGAGGGAGGCTATCGGGCGTTCCGCGTCGTCACCCGCGACGGCCGGGTCGTACAGGGGCTGCTCGTTTCACGGGATGCCGACGCGATCGTGATCCGCCAGCCGGGCACCGCCGACATCCGCATCCCCACCCGCGACGTGGAGACCGCCGATTTCACGGGCGTCTCCGTCATGCCCGAAGGGATCCTCGAATCCCTGTCGCCCGGGGAGGTGTCCGATCTCTTCGCCCACCTCCGGTCACTCGGCAAGGCGGCGACGCCTTAGCCTCGTTGGACCGAGCGGGCGATCACGGTGCGCCAACGGCCTGCGGCTTCGCGGGCTCGGCGACGAATCCATTTTTGGTCACGCCCGACAGCGGATGGGCCGTCACCGTCTCCCAGGCGATGCGTTGCAGGAGCGGGCGGAGGTCCGGGTGGATCCTGTCGAGTTCGCGATCGCCGTCGTCGAGCCCGACGGGCGAACGGCCGTAGAGGCAGGCGAAGTTGCAATAGGTGGCAAGGGCCAGGATCGGAGCCCTGCCATGGCCGATCGGATCGGTGAAGAGCTCGGACTGCCGCCTGATGCCGGGCACGCTCCCCGCGGCGACCCGTTCCCGCAGGCCGACCACGGCGTCGTTCACCGGGACGATGCGGACAACGTCGCGGCCCTGCGCCCGGTTGATCGCGGCGACCTCCTTCTCGACCACCGGCACGATGGCGGCGTTCGCCGCCCGCAGGCCGTCGAGCGGGCGGCCGTCGCGCTGGTCGTTGTGCTCGATCTTCGCCGCCGGGTTCCAGAGCTTCGGATCGCCGACCGGCTCCCAGTGGTCGTACGCCATCCACGAAAGCTGCACGAGCACCCTCAGCCGCGGGTTGTGCTCGAGCCCCAGGTTCGTGAATAGCGCGATCGCATCGTCCGGCACGAGCCAATTCGGCGACATCGTAAGCACGTCCACGTCCCCGGCCACGAGCGCCGCCTTCGCCTTGTTCTGGCGGTCGGGCAGATTCCAGTGCTGCCGCACGCTCGATCCGCCGATCATCTGCCGGCCGGCCAGTTCGTGCCCGGCGATGCCGGCGGCCCGCGCGAGCGGCGTCAGGCGGTCGGCGACGAAAATATGGAAGCTGTGCCCCATCACGAACACCCGCTGGCCGTCGACTGGTACCCGTGGCGCGGCATCGGCGGCCCAGGCGGGGGGCACCGCGCCGCCGAGAAGCACGGTCGTTACGAAGAGTGCCACGACGATTCGCATGAGATCGCTCCGTAGATGGCAGCCCCGCCGCCGGCGGCCGCCGCACCGATCGACCGCGTCACCCGTCCGGATCGTCGAGCAGCTGCTGGAGACGGGCCGCGTGTTCAGGGATGCACTTCTGCAGCCACGAAGCATCGACGAGGCCCAGTGCGATCATGTCGCGGAGGTGAGTGCGGTCCTTGTCACGAAATGAATTCAGCTTCATCCGCACGAGGGCCTCGAGCGCCACGACCTGGTACTCGTCGGCCTGCTCGCGTTCGGTCACATCCGCCGTGGGCAGGGGATACGACTCGCGGACTTTCTCACCGGCGAACAACAGGTGGACGGCGTCCCGCGGACTGCCGCCCGGACCGTCGATGAAGCAGGTCACGTCCATCACCGTGGCGTGCACGAATCCGACCGACTCGAGAGCCGCCTTCACGGCAGCGAAGTCGCAACGCCGGACGAGGATGTCCACATCCTGCGTGTTCCGGACCGCGGCCCTGTCGACCCGCGACACCCAGGCGGCCACGGCGTTGCCACCGGCCACGGCATACGGAATGCCGGCCCGCTCCAGGGCTGCGGTCGCGCGCAGGGCTCGTTCGCGGACGGCTTGCACGGCTTCGATCATCCTTTGCCACGAGAAATCGCGTAGTTCCACCGACACGCAGGCACCTCGATCGCGGTCCGGCGGGTGATAACCCGCATTCGCACATGCTACCACACCGGAACACTTCTCCTGTAGCCGCCCGGCAAGCCTTCTCGTAGCCGCAGATTGGTAATCTGCGGAATCGGACTGGGCAATCCGGCTGGCACCCGTGTGCAGACTACCAGGCTGCACCTACGGAGGAGACTGGCTCGCCGTGCTCCCCCCGGAGCCACGCGGCAGGAGCTCGGGCGTGTGTTTCTTCACCCAGGCGAGCAGCTGCCGCACGTGCTTCTCACTGCCGCTGCGGTAAGGAGACTGGCAGCGCAGGCCCACCACGCCCCCTCCGGCGACCCGCTGGATGCGATCGATCGCTGAATCCCAGAGACCGGCGTCGTGGACGAGCGGCTGGATGAGGCC
>JBJTSM010000527.1:0-2060 GCA_046076685.1 Planctomycetia bacterium
CTCGGCGGCGATCGACGACAGTTCGCTCTTCAGCGTCGAGGGGCAGTTCGGCCGGACGAACGGCGTGCGGAAGGTCCGCTCGACCTCGGGCGCCGGATCGGCCACGCTGCCGCAGTCGAACGGGAGCTACCCGCCGCTCCGTGTCGCGATCCTGCGGAAGTAGGAACCGGCGTGAGGCCAGTCCCGTCGCTTGCGCTCAGGGCTTTTATGGGAGCGGGCCGCGATCACATACAAGCCCCGGGCGCAAGCCCGGGGATCGGCACGCTCCCCGGCGTCGGCGCCGGAGGCCCGGTTGAGCACGAGCAGATGGAGGTCGGCGTGAGGCCAGTCCCGTCGGCGAGCGGGCCGCGATCACCTACAAGCCCCGGGCGCAAGCCCGGGGATCGCGCTCTCCCCGGCGTCGGCGGCTGAGTTGCTCCACCGAGCCGCCTACCAGCGGTACTCGGTGCCGAGGTTGGCGCCGTGGAGGAACAGGCCGCCGTTGTCGTTGAGGCCGGTGCCCGCGGCCGCCGCGGTGTTGAAGTCCCACTGCGCCGGCGCGAGCGTGGCGCCCGTGAGCCAGTAGAGGTTGTAGCCGGCCCGCAGGCCCCAGTGGTCGGTGAGCCGGTAGATGAGCGTGCCGTTCAGCTGCCCGATGAAGCCGAGCCCGGAGTCGCGGGCGGAGAGGGCGGGCCGCTCGACCTTCGAGATCGTGCCTGCGATCGGGTCGGCGGCCTGGTAGCCGCTCGTGCCGCAGAGGGCCGTCTTCCACCAGCCCTCGACCGCCCAGCGGCACCAGGTGCGGCGGCCCCGCATGCCGATCTGCGGTCCGAAATAGTTCGTGCTCGTGCGGACGACATAGCTCGCCGGTTCCGGCGGGTCGCAGCACAGCGCGGTCAGCCCCGCCTGCTCGTCGAGCCCGGCCCAGATGAAGCCGGCCAGCCAGTCGATGCAGTGGCAGTTGCGGCGGCAGCGGGTGAGCCGGCACCAGTCCGGGCCGCACTCCTCGCAGCAGTCGTAGCAGAAGACGTTGAACTCGGCGAACTGCAGATTCGAGAGGGAGGTGGCGCGGATCGAGTCGGCGTCGTTGAAGTTGTTGACCGCCAGCCCGAGCGGCGGCGGCACTTCGAGGTTGGAGGGGCCGGTGGCCGTGGCCTGTCCGAACATCCCGTAGATGCCGGTGTAGCCGATCTCCCAGCCGACGCGGTCGGTGGCGAGCTGGCCGTAGAACGTGCGGAACCCGGTGCCGACCGACGGCTGGAGATCCTGTGCCGTGAGCACTGGCAGCGCGGTGTCGGAGTCGTAGGCGAGCGGCTGGCCGCCCGCCTGGTTGTTGCGCTGCAGGAAGAGCAGGTCGAAGACGACATAGTGCGTCCAGCCCGGGCAGCCGCAGCAGCGGCGCAGTTCCTGCAGGCAGGCGTCGTCGGCGAGAGACGGCTCGACGGACGGATCGGCAAACGCGGAGTGGGCGTCGGCCTCGGCCCCCGTCGCGAGCGTGAAACCGCAGGCGATGAAGACCGTCAGTCCGATGCCAAGCAGGCACCGCCGCCAGCCCGCCGCCACGTCCTGAATCCTCACCGTGTTCCCTCCGCCCGTCGCGCCCGTGCCGACAGCACCAGTCCCGCCGGGCGTCATCGTCATGCCGGGCATGGCGGTCGGAGCGGTCGCCCGGATGTTCCGGTTGCGGAAGCTGGGGCCGCTTCTCCGCCGGGCGGGTTTTCCGCTGTCGGTGGCGCGTTTGGCGGCGAAACCAGCCAAAGCCACGGGCTGGGGCGGCTCCGCGCTGGCAAGGGCATCCCAAACCGGATAGGCTTTCCAGTCGACCGCGGCCCGCTCCGCGCCGGCATCTTCCCCGGGAATCACACCACGCATGGACCAGTTTCGCCGCATCCAGACCGCCAAGAAGGGCGACATCCACATCGTGCTGTTCAAGGACAAGAAGATCCTCGACGACGCGGTGCTCGACGAGATCAAAACCGAGGTCAACCGGTTGATGGGTAACGCCAGCGGCCTGGACATGCTCCTCGACTTCTCCAACGTCGAGTTCATGTCGAGCGCCATGCTCGGTCTGCTCGGGCAGT
>JBJTSM010000528.1:0-4095 GCA_046076685.1 Planctomycetia bacterium
TCAAGCAGGTAGAATTTTGGGAGCTCAGGAGAACGGCGAATGTCGAGCGTTCCGCAGATCCGTGATCGGCTGGGAGAAGTGTTCCCCACGCAGCAGGCCGACGCGCTCGCCCGCGTGGTGGGGGAGGCTCACGACGATCTCGTCACACGCGGCGACTTTTTCGCGCTGACCGCCGTCGTCCGGGAACTCGCCGAGGCTCAGACGCGTACGGAAACCAAGGTCGCGGAACTCGCCGAAGCGCAGAAGCGGACCGAAACCAAGATCGCGGAACTCGCCGACGCCCAGAAAAGAAGCGAATTGCGCATCGATCGGCTTGCCGAGGCGATTGCCGAACTCACGGAGACGCAGAGGCAGATGCTGATCCGGCTCGACGACGTCGATGGCCGGTCACTCGAACACATCCTCGCCCGCCGGCTGCCGTCGTATGTCGGCCTCGTGTTTCGCAAGTGCCGCGTGATCGACACCGCGGACTTGATCGATGCGGTCGAGGGCCGGGTGCCGGAGGCGGCGCTGGCGGATCTCCTGCGGACCGACATCGTCGCCACGGCCAATCATGCGGGGCAGCCCGTGCACCTGGTCGTCGAGGTCTCCCGCACGGGTCATTCGAGCGACGTGCATCGCGCGGCCCGCCGCGCGGCGACGCTGACGTCCGCGGGGCTTCCGGCGGTCGGCATGGTTGCCTGCGCGAGAATCGGGGCTCCGGCGGCGGCCCACGCACAGGTGGCCGGCGTGCGGGTGCTCGTGAATGGAAAATTCCGTTCCGAGGCGGCCTGACGTGTCGCGGCGGGCCTTCTACGACCGGCTGCGTGGCTGACCACAGCGGCCGGTGGGAAATGGCCCACGCTGCCACGCATATGCCGGGATGGTTACGGCACGCGTCATCCCCTCGCTGCCGCGAGGGGCTTTTGGGTGATGGGTGAGACGCGCGTTCCTGTTTCACCACAAGCCCTCGGCGGAAGCCGGGGGATGACGCGTGCCATCCTCGTCACGGCCGTCCGCACAGCCTCAGTTTGCGCCTCGGGCTTCTCGGCATGTGCAGACTGCCAGTCTGCACCTACTGGGCTGGCTGGCTCGGCACGTCGAAGTCGAGCCGGCCGTTCGTGCCGGTCAGCTCGACGCTGGTCTTGTACTCGGGAAACACCGGCTGACCGAGAAACTTCTGGCCCGGCATCATCTCGGCGAGATCCTTCTCCGTCGGCGGCGTGCCGTCGCGGCCGATGATCCGCACCCGGTAGGGCCCCTTCCCGGGCGACGTGCCCGCGGGTGTCCGGTAGCTGCCGTTCTCGATCAAGGCGAAGCCCGGGGCCGCCATGAGCCGGGCTTCGACGGTGGGCTCGAACCAGACCGCCCCCCGCGGCACCGGCCGGCCGGCATGGGTCACGCTGCCGGCCACTGGATACCGATCGTCGCGCGAGCCGCAGCCGGCGAGCCCGGCCACGGCGCACGATCCGACCAGGGCCGCCCACGCGGCGCAACGCCGCCGCTTCATGGTCGGGATCAGGCCTCGGGTGAAGCACATGTATCGGCTCATGGTCTTCCAGTGCATGGCATGCCGGCGGCGGTCAGAGCACCCCGGCGCCGCTCGGAGAGCCATCGTTCAGCACGCCCATCTGCTGGTAGATCGAGAGATTGACGGTTTCCGAGACGAACGACACAGCACCGTCGGCGGTGAGGAACTGCGCGCCCCCGCGATGGCTGCTGCTGAACGTCATCTGCCAAACCATATGCGGATGAATGCCCGCGGCGTCCTGCTGCGGCTTGCTGTTGATGGCATTTTTCGTGGCGGCCACGTTTTGCAGAAAGCATGCGTTCGCATCATCCGAACGGGTGCGAGCCCCCTGGCCCCAGCCGAAATGCGTGGTCGGGGAAAATTGATAGATCGTTTCGCCGACGAGGAACGTCTTCGACGTGCCGTCGGTGATGTGCCCGATGCTCCTCGTGGAATTGAGAAACAGGATGCCGTTGTTGTAGATCTCATACTGGTACCCTGGCGCCGTACCCGTCCAAGCCGCCCCCTGGCCGCTTGCCGACACGCCCCCCATCACGCCGAAGTAGTTGTTTTTGAGCGGGGCCGCGACCGCCTGGGGGTCCGAGGGGCAGTTGAAGAACGGGTTCCTCGTGTCTTGCGCGGCGGGATTGGGATTCGTGCCGGGCAGGGTCGTCTGCTGATTACTCTGGCTTACGTGAGACGAAAACGCCTGACTGAAGTTGAACCGGTTGTAGAGGGCGTCGCTCTCCGCGTAGGGCAGGATGGCGACCGTCCAGGGCTCGCGGGTGGCGGTGGGATCACCCGGCGCCGCAGACATCGGCGGCAGGGCCGACGTCGTGCACCTGTTGCCCATCGGAAACACCCGCCGCGCGTCGTGGTAGTGCTGCAGCGCGACGCCGATCTGCTTGAGGTTGTTCTGGCAGGCACTGCGGCGGGCGCTCTCCCGCGCCGCCTGCACGGCCGGCAGGAGCAGCCCGACGAGCGTGCCGATGATCCCGATCACCACGAGCAGTTCCACGAGCGTAAAACCGTCACGGCGTTGCAGCGAGGGGTGAGGATGCATCATGGTTGCAAACCTTGCCGATCGAGTTGCAGGAGAAGGCGGGGCAAGGCTCCGCCCGCGGTTCCCAGAGTGATTCCCGCCAGCAAGCAAAATACCCCCCCACACGTAGAAATCAAGCAGAAAGCATCCCGCCGGGCCGGCCGGCGAGATGCCGGAGCGCCGCGAAAAATGCCGGGATGGTGACGGCACGCGTCATCCCCTCGCTGCCGCGCGGGTCTTTTGGGGGATGGGTGAGACGGGCGTTCCTGTTTCACCACAAGCCCTCGGCGGAAGCCGGGGGATGACGCGTGCCATTCTCGTCACGGCCGCCCCCCGTCACCGCGACTGCCGGCAGCGGTCGCTGCAGTAGCGGACGGCGTCCCAGCACGCCGCCCACTTCCGCCGCCACTCAAACTCGCGGCCGCAGGCCGCGCAGACCTTCACCGGCTTCGGCCGACCGCCCTGCCGGCCCGAGTCAGTCGACCGGCGCCGCTGCCCGGTCATGCTCCCGCCGCTCCGGCCACGCGGCCGAGGCCCGCCCGCGGCGGCTGCGGCTCGAGCGGCCCCTGCGGTAGCGCGATCACACGGATCGCCTCGATGAGCATCACGGCGGCCAGCGAGAGGAGCACGAGCCCCGCCCACGGCACGGGGTCGGCCGGCAGCGTGAAGCCGGCGGCCGTGCGGAACTTCGGCAGCGTCATGCTCACGAGCGCCCAGGTGCTCATCACATACATGAACAGGGTCGGCACGCCCGTCACGAGCCAGACCCACGCCTCGCGCCGCGTCCGCCAGAGCCAGACCGTCACGCCCAGAAGCGTGAGCGCCGCCAACAGTTGATTGCTCGCGCCAAACAGGCTCCAGAACGTCTTCCAGACCGGCACGGCGTTGCCATTCGCATCGACGTGCGGCCGCAGGAGAAACACGAGCGGCACGCCGGCGGTGAGCGCCGTGCCCAGCCAGCCGCCCGCCTTGCCCGAGAGGCCCGTGAGTTCCTGGATGATGTAGCGCCCGAGCCGCGTGCAGACGTCGAGCGTGTCGTAGACGAAGGTCGTGAAGGCCATGAGCGCGAACGACACGCCGATCGTCGCCGGCACGCCGAGGATCTCGAGAAACCGCCCCATGCCGAGCGCATAGATGAAGTTCGGCGGCTGGCCGGCGAGCTTCGAGTCGCCGGCCAGCACCATCACGCAGGCGAGGCTCACGATCGCCACCATCGCCTCCAGGAGCATCGTGCCGTACCCGATCGGCCGGGCGTCGGTCTCCCTGCGGAGCTGCTTGCTCGTGGTGCCCGAGGCGATCAGCGAATGAAAACCGGAGCAGGCGCCGCAGGCGATCGTGATGAAGAGCATCGGGATCAGGCTGCCCGCCTTCGCCGTCTGCCAGCTCGTGAACGCCGGATAGCGGATCGCCGAATCCCCCGCCACGAGCCGGTCGCTGGCGACCAGCCCGATCGCCGCCCCCGCGAGCGCCACGTAGAGAAAGCAGCCCCCCAGGTGACCGCGGGGCTGGAGCAGGAGCCACATCGGCACCATCGCCGCCACGAGGCAGTAGGCCAGCAAGAGTG
>JBJTSM010000529.1:0-4687 GCA_046076685.1 Planctomycetia bacterium
CGTGCTGCCGCGGTCGTAGGGCAGGCGGTCGATGATCGTGAACCGCGGGCCGCAGTCGGTGCAGTTGATGAACGGGTAGCGATGCCGACGATCGCCCGGCGTGAACAGCTCGGCGAGGCACGCCGCGCAGGGGGCGATGTCGGCCGGCACCGAGGTCGCGCCGCCATCCCGCGCGACACTCTGGCGGATCATGAACGACGGCGGCCCGCCCTCGACGGGCACGTGGTCGACGGCGACACGATCGATGAGGGCCAGCGGCGGCGCGGCCGTGGCCAATCCGTCGAGAAACCCCCGCACGGCGGCCGCCGGCCCCTGCACCTCGATCGCCACCCCGTCGGACCGGTTCTCGACCCACCCGGTCAGGCCGAAACGGCAGGCCCGCCGCCAGACGAACGGCCTGAAGCCGACGCCCTGCACCACACCGCTGATCGTGAGCCGTCTGCGAACCGCCAAGGATGCCTCGCTGGTCGTCGGGCCAGTGCCTTGGCGGTGAACTCATGCGCTCGTGTCGGGAAGTGTAGGCAGACGGGTAACCCCATGACGGCCTCGTCGTTTTTCCCCGTGACCCGCGGCCGCCACGCGGGTACATTCGTGTCTATCTGGCACGCTCCGATTCGTCGGCCTTCCGGCGGAACCCTCCCATGATTGGTCCTCGTTCCGGCGTCCGCACACCCTGTCGCACTGCTGCGGCCGGGGTCCTCGTCATGACGGCGGCCCTGCTGGCGACCGGCACGAGCCTCGCTGCCGACGACACGAGCGGATCGAGCGACGCCGCCCGCGCGGCCTATGCGGCGGCGGCGGCACTCCAGAATCGCGAGGCGTGGGATCTGGCCGCCGAGGAATGGCAGGCCCTGATCAAGGCCCACCCGGAAGACCCGCTGGCCGCCAAAGCGCGTTACTATCTCGGCATCTGCCTGCTCAAGAACGGCGAGGCCGACAAGGCGGCCGAGGCATTTCGTCAGGTGGTCGCGGGCAAAGCCGATGCCGCGACCCTCGCACTGGCCCGTTGGGAGCTGGCCCGTGGCGGCTTCCAGGCCGCCCAGGCCAAGCCGTCGCCGGAGGCGTTCGCGGCCGCCGCCCGCAGCCTCGCCGAGTTCCTCGACAAGAGCCCCGGCCAGCCGCAGGCACCCGACGCCCTCTTCTATCTCGGGGAATCGCTCTGGCAGTCGCGCAAACGCGACGAGGCGATCGCCGCCTGGGAGCGATTCGTCCGCGAACACGACAAGGCGCCGCGGCTGCCGGAGGTGCTCTATGCTCTCGGCGTGGGGCAGGCCGAAACCGGCAAACGCGACGCGGCCGCCGCCACGCTCGAACGATTCGCCACGGCGTTTCCCACGCACGCGCTCGCCGCCGACGTCGCGCTCTGGAGGGCCGATCTGGCCGCCGCGGGCACGAACCCGGCCGCTGCGGAAAAGATTCTCGCCGCCGTGATCGACGGCCAGGGCCCCCGGGCCGCCGATGCGCTCGAGCGACTGGCCTCGGCACGGTGGAATCGGAAGGATTGGCCGGGCGCAGGCGAAGCGTTCGGCCGATTCGCGGATGTTTCCCGACTCGCCGCGGGCCGCGCGGGCCGCCCTCTCCGCCGGCATCGCGTTCGCCGAGGCGAAGAACCGCGACCAGGCGCGGATCTGGCTCGGCAGGGTGGCCGAAAAAAACGGCCCCGACGCGGCCGAGGCGGCCCACCGGCTCGCCCTGCTTGAAATCGACGCCAAGCAGCCTGCCCGCGCCGCCCAGGTCGCCGAGCAGGCGCTCGCGAAACTCGCGGCGGGCGGCCAGCAACCGACCGCCGACGCCCGCCGCCTGATGGCCCGGCTCATGCTCGATCGGGCCGATGCCCTCTGGGAGGTTCCCGACGGCAAGGGGAAGGCCGAGGCGGCAGCCACGTACGACAGGATCGTGAAGGAATTCCCCGAGGAGCCCGCGGCCAAGACGGCCGGTTCGATGGCGGCACTCGCCCTGCTCGACGTGGGCAAGCCGGATGCGGCGATCGCCGCCGCCGATCGCTTTCTCAGGTCTCATGACAAGCCCAAGAACACGAAAAACCCGGCTGCGGCGGGAGAAGCCGACGCGACGGTGACGGACGTGAAGGCGATCCGCGCCGAGGCGCTGCTCGCCAAGGGCGATGCCGCGGGTGCCGCCACGGCCTATCGTGACCTGCTCGCCACGGCCTCGCCGGCCGCCGACCAGGCGAGGCTGGCCCGCTGGCGGCTCAGGCACGGCGTGGCGCTCGTCACCGCGAAGCAGTGGCAGCCCGCGCACGAGGTGCTCGCCACCGCGGCCGGCGCACTCACGGGCGAAGCGGCGGCCGAGGCCGCCCTGTTCGACGCCACCGCGCTTGTGGAACTTAAAAAGCCGGCCGACGCGGCGAAGCGGCTCGTCACCGCGATCGAGTCGACGGGCCGCAGCCAGCCGCCATGGCCGCGGCGCGAGGAGGCGTTGCTCCTGCTCGTGCGGGCGCAGCGGGAGGCGGGCGACAAGCCGGGATCGCTCGCCTCGGCCGAGCGGCTCGTCGCGGAATATCCCGCCGGAAAAAATGCCGACGTCGCCTGGTATCGGCTCGGCCAAGCGCGGCAGGATGCCGGCCGCTTCGACGAGGCGATCCAGGCCTTCGGCCGGTCGCGCGAACTGAAGCCGAAGGGGCCCCGCGCGGCCTGGAGCGTGCTTGCCACCGGCTGGTGCCACGAGGCGAAGGGCCGGCTCGAGGCGGCCGTGAAGGCATGGACGGAACTGCTCGACGCCTACCCCGACTCCACCGCCGCCGTGCCCGCGTTGCTCGCCCGCGCCGACGTCCGCCAGCGGCAGGCCGACTTCCAAGGAGCGCTCGCGGATGCCCGCGCCGTGCTCGGCCGGAAGGCGGCCGGAAAGCCGCTCGATGCCGACGCGGTTCCCGAGGCCCTGCTCCTCGAAGGGCTCTGCCTGTCGGGATCGAAGCAGTATGCGGAGGCCGCCGCCTCATTCCGGAAACTGCTCGATCTCGAGCCCGCGGGCCCCGCGGCCGACCGGGCCATGTTCGAGATGGGGGCGGCCGAGTCGCTCGCCGGCCGCCGCGACGAGGCGGCGAAGACGTTCGCCGCGTTCGTCAAGCGGTTTCCGGACTCGGCCTACGCCGCCGACGCGTGGTTCGAACTGGGCGAACAGGAGTGGAATGCCGGGCATCATGCCGAAGCCGCAGCGGCCTATCGCGCCGCGATCGATCGCGCCGGTGCGGCCAAGACGACGGGTGCGGCCAAGGCGACGAGCGCGGCCCAGACGACGCTCCTGGAGCAGGCCCGCCACAAGCTTGCCTGGACCTTCGTCTCGCGAGGCGAGCATGCAGCCGCGGCCGACGCCTTCGCGGAGCAATTGAAGGCACATCCGCAGGGAGCACTCGTCGCCGACGCGCAGGCGATGCGGGGGGAATCGCTCTTCAAAGCCGGCCGGCGGGCCGAGGCGGCCGCCGCCTTCCAGGCGGCACTCGCCGATCCGCAGCGGCTGCCCTCGGCCGATCTCCGCGGCCTCGCGTTCGTGCGGGGAGCGGAGGCCCTGGCGGCCGAGGAGAAGTGGGCCGAGAGCCTGGCACTGGCCGACCGGCTCGTCGCCGCCGAGCCGGCGTCGCCGCAGGCGCCGCAGGCCCGGTATGCGGCGGCCTGGGCACGGCAGAATCTGGGTCGGCTCGACGAGGCGATCGCCGGCTACCGCGCCGTGGCCGATGCCGGCCGCACGGAGATCGCGGCCCGCGCGCGGCTGATGGAGGGGGAGGTGCTGTTCGAACAGGAGCAGCACAAGGAGGCGATCAAGGCCTTCTTCAAGGTGGCCTACGGCTTCGGCGAGAAACAGGCGCCGCCTGCGTTCCATCCCTGGCAGGCGCAGGCCACGTTCGAGGCCGCCCGCTGCTTCGAGGTGCTCGAGCAGCCCGACAAGGCGCGGGGGCTCTATGCCGAACTCGTCGAGCGCTATCCCGACTCACCACAGATACCGACCGCAAAGAAGCGGCTCGAGGCGCTCGGCCGCTCCGCGCCATGATCCGGGCCCGCACAACATCCGTCCACCCATGAAACCGGCAGGATATCGAGCATGAACGATCTCACCCGCGTGCAGACGCTCTGGGGACTGTTTCTGTCCGGCGGCCCGCTCATGTGGCCGATCGTCGCGATGTCGCTCGTGGTGCTCACGTTCGGCATCGAGCGGCTCATCGCGCTGCGGCGGGGCCGCTTCGTGCCGCGTCGGTTCGCCGCCGGCCTGCTCCAGATGGCGGCCGCGGGGCCGTTCGATCCCCGCAAGATCTACCGGCTCTGCCAGGAGCATCCGTCGGTCGCCGCCACGGTCGTCCGCGCGATGCTCGAGCGGCTCGGGCGGCCGCTGCCCGAGATCGAGCACGCGGCGGATGTCACCAAGGAACGCGAGGCCTCGGCGCTCTACGCAAACATCCGGCCGATCAGCCTCGCGGTGACGGTCACACCGCTCCTGGGCCTCCTCGGCACCGTGCAGGGCATGATCCTCGCCTTCTACACCACGGCCAACCTCGAAGCGGGCGCCAACCGCGCCGCGGAACTGGCGCAGGGGATCTACGTCGCCCTGGTCACGACGTTCGCCGGCCTCTGCGTGGCGATCCCCGCCGCGATCATCGCCCACTTCCTGGAGGGCCGAATCCTGGCGGGGTTCCGCAGCGTGGACCGCGTCGTGGCGGGGCTGCTGCCGCAGATGGAAC
>JBJTSM010000530.1:0-18044 GCA_046076685.1 Planctomycetia bacterium
GGTTTTTCAAATTACGTCGCGGAACTCTACGGAAGTCAGTGATATGGGAACCTATGATACCTCTTCTATTGATAAGGATATTACGGCGGTGGTTTCTATTTCTTTTAGTATGAAGTATGCCCCGCGTGCGGAGCGCGAGTAGACCCCGCGCGCCGTCGCGCCCCATTCCGGTGAGCAGCAAGGCCGTTCCGGCCTGCTGCCAGTGCTCGGCGACGCTCTCGAAGAACACGTCGACGCTGGGGCGGAAGAACACGTCCCGAGGCTCGGCCCGATACTCGAGCGTGTGATTCTTCGTCAGCACCATGTGGTCGTTGGTGCCGGCCAGCAGCACGGTGCCGGACTGCGGCCGCTCGCCCTGCGAGGCCACTCGGACCGCATTGCCGGTGCGCTCGCCGAGCCACTTGGCCAGCCCCTGGGAGAAGGCGACGTCGACGTGCTGCACCACGACGACCGCCACGTTCCAGTCCCGCGGCAGCGGCTGGAGCAGGTCGGCGATCGCTTTGGGGCCGCCGGTCGATGCCCCTATCACCAGCAGCCGCGGGGGTGTCGTGGCGTCTTCGGTCCGCGTCGGCCGGCCTGTCGCGGCGTGGCCGCCGACGATCTTGGAGATCGTCGCGATCTTCGCCGCGAGGGCTGTCGTCCCCGTCACTTCGCCCCCGGGCCCCAGCATCGGGGTGTCAACCGCATCCAGGGCGCCGAAGCCCATGGCTTCGTAGACGAGCGAGATGTTGCCGCTGACCGTGGCGGTGACGAGCAGGATCGCGCAGGGACTGTCGGCCATGATCTGCCGTGTGGCCTGCACGCCGTCCATGCGGGGCATGATCAGGTCCATCAGGATCAGGTCGGGGCGGTCGCGTTTCGCGAGTTCGACCGCTTCCACGCCGTCGGCCGCCAGCCACGCGACAGTGTGGTCGGGAAGGCTGCCGACCACGCGTCGCAGGGCCTCGCGGGCCGTTTGCACGTCGTTGACGATTCCAATTCTCACGGTCGATCGGGCCCTTGTGCCTGGAAGAGCGACGTCTCGGCTCACTCGGTCGGCTCACCGATCAGATCGACGATCGTATGAAGAAAGCTCTCGTCGTGAAAGCTCGTCTTGGTCAGGTAGCGGTTCGCGCCCGATTCGAGGCCGCGAAGCCGGTCCTCCTCGCGATCCTTGTACGAAACGATCACAACGGGAATGTCCTTGCGCTCGGGGTCGGCCTTGATCCGCGACACCAGTCCGATGCCGTCCAATCGCGGCATGTCGACGTCGCTGACCACGAGGTCGTAACGCCTTTCGCACACGGCGTTCCATCCGTCGATGCCGTCGACCGCCACGTCGACGTCGAAGCCGCGGGCCTGCAGCAGTTGCCGCTCGAGTTCCCGCACCGTGATGGAGTCGTCGACCACAAGAACCCGCTTGGTGCGACGCGTCTGGCCAGCGATCCGCGCGAACTCCACCCGCGTCAGCCGCCGTCCGACGAGCAGGGCGTCGATCGAACGCACCAGGTCCTCGACATCGAAGATCAACACCGGATCGCCGTTCTCGAGCAGCGAAGCGCTGCCGATGTCCGGCACCCTGCCGAGCCGCGGGTCGAGCGGCCGGACTTCGAGGTCCCGTTCCCCGAGAAAGGCGTCGACGACGAGGCCGAACTGCTGGCCACGGTCACCGATGACGACAACGGGCACCGGGGCGTCTGTCGCCAGCGGGGGGGGGCGATCGGTGTGCAGTTGCAGCACCTGGGACGCCAGCACGAGCCCGATCGCCGTGCCGTCGCAGTCGATGTAATGGCGTCCCTCACAGGTGCGGATGTCGGCATGGCCGCAGGAGAGGATCCTGTCGATGCGGGGTAGCGGGAAGGCGTACGGCTCTCCTCCGATGGTGACAAGCATCGCCCGAATCACCGACATCGTGATCGGTAGTTGCAGTGTGAAGACCGTCTGCCTGCCGGGCTCGGTCGCCAGCCGCACGCTGCCGCCGACGGCCCTGACCATCGTCTGCACGGCGTCCAGCCCGACGCCCCGCCCGGAAACCTCCGTGACGTTCCGCCTCGTGGAGAATCCGGGGAGGAAGAGGAACTCCAGCAGTTCCTGCTCCGAGAGTTGGTCGGCGATCCGGGCCGCGACGTGGCCGCGCTCGACCGCCGTGGTGCGCAGGAGTTCGACGTCGATGCCAGCCCCGTCGTCCGTCAGCGTGATGGTCAGCGCGCCGGCATGGTGACGTGCCTCGAGAAGGATGGAACCCGTCACAGGCTTGCCTGCCGCCTCACGATCGGCGGGGGGCTCGATGCCATGGTCGAGGGCGTTGCGGATGAGGTGGGAGAGCGGCGCCTCGAGCTTGTCGAGGATGTCGCGGTCGACGCCGGTCTGATCGCCACGGACCTCCAGTCGCGCCTGCTTGCCGAGCGTGCGGGCGAGGTCGCGGACGAGGCGCGGAAGGCCGCGGATGCCGTCGGCGAGCGGCCGCATCCGGCTGACGATGACTTCCTGATGCAGCCGGCCGGCGAGTTCCTCGTTGCGCCGGGCGAAGGTCTCGATCGCTTCGCAGGAGCGGGTGATACCGGCGAGCACGGCGTCGGCCTGTCCGCGGAGAGCCGTCAGGGCCGCGACACGCGCCGCGGCCTGCTCGGGATCGTCGCGGGGGAGCCGAATGTCGATCGCCGCGACGGCGTCGCGGAGTTTCGACTGCGCGGTACGGAGGGTGAAAAGCCCGTCGACCAAGGGGCGGAGCTGGCGTGATTCGACCAGTGTCTCCCCGGTCAGGCCGACCAGGCGCGTCAGGCTGTCGGCCGACACCCGCACGACCTTGTCGGCCGGCGCGAGGGTCGGTGGAGACGCCGTTGGCTCGGGCGTGGGGGGCTCGCACGTGGGCTCGGGCGTGAGCTCTGAAGTGGGGGCCGGCGTGGGCGTCGTCGGCGGGGGCGTCGTCGGCGGGAGCGTCGTCGGCGGGAGCGAGGCGGTCGCCAGCATCGCGGAAAGCCGCGCGATGATCGTGTCGGCCGAGGCAGCCCAAGGCCCCGCGGCGTCGAGCGCATCGTCGGCCCGAGCGATCGAGGCGAGAAAGTCGACGGCCTCCAGCAGCACGTCCGCGTGCTCGGGACGCACCCTGAACATTCCCCGACCGGCCGCGACGAAGACCTCCTCCAACGCGTGGGCAACCTGCACGGCCGGCTCGAGACCGATGATTCGTGCGGCGCCCTTGAGGGAGTGGGCCGACCGCATCATCGATTCGATCGCGGCCGGCGCATGCTCGAGTGTCTCGATCGCCAGCACGGCTGCCGAGAGCGCAGCCGTCTGGGTGTCCGCTTCGAGGCGGAACAGCTCCAGCATCGAGAATCCACTCAGGTCTTCCACGTCACCCGCTCCGGACAGCCGCCGGTCTCCCGCCTCACGCCGAAACCAGCCGAGCCAGCCCGTCGAGCAGCCTTGCCTCGTCGAGCAAAGCGACGGTTTTGTCTTGCCAGGCGAAGAGACCCGCCGTCGCCCGCTTGGCAGCATGGCTGACCGTCGAGGGCGGGATCGCGAGCGCCTGCCGGTGCACCCGGTGGACGCCAGCCACCTCGTCGACCTCGAAAACCCAGCGGCGCGGGCCATGCTCTCCCGGGTGCTCGACGACGAGGAGCCGCGCCGCGTGTGCTGCGGAGGCCGTTTCCTCGGGCGGCGGATCCAGGCCGAGCAGCCGGGGCAAGCGGATGCAGAGCTGCAGCTGTCCGCGGATGTTCACGATTCCGGCGAGGACGGCGCCTGAGCGATGCGGCACACGGTGCGCCCGTCGCAGCGTGGTGACTTCGGCGAGGATGCTGGTGGGCAGTGCCATCCACTCGTCGCAGAGCCGGAAGATGAGCACGCCGCGGGCGTCGCCGTCGACGGTCACGATCGGCTGAGCGAGCGTTTCCCCCCACGACTCGAGATAACCGGCGGGGGCGGGACGGTCGAAGAAGCGGCGGGCCGCGGCCGCCACAACCGGGCAGTTGCGGCAATGGATGAAGGCGGCCAGCTCCGGGCAGCTGCGATCTCCGCCGACGCCGACGTGGCGCCAGCAATGCTCCATCGGGGCCGCCACCTCGCGGCCGGGGTCGGCGAAGTCCGCGCTCATGACGCTCCTTTGCGTTCGAGCACGCGGGCCGCGGTCCGCCGGTAGGTCTCGGCCATGCGGCCGTCGCCCCGCCGGGTCGCCACCACGGCGAGTGCCAGCAGTGCCTCGTCGTGGTTCGCGTCGAGGTAGAGCGTTTTGTGGAGACAGCCTTCGGCCCGTTCGAGGTCGCCGACCGCCTGATGAAGCATGCCCATGAGGAAAAACATCCGGGGGCACGGGGCCATGCTCAATTCGTAGCGTCGGCACAAGGCCAGAGCCTCGGCATGGCGGCCGTCATTCGCCAGCGCCTCGGCCTCGCGAATCAGCTCATCGGCAGGAGGCGGACGGGTGCGGTCGTTTGGCCCGACGGGCTCCGCCGCGGTGCCATCGGGCAAGGCAGGCGCGGGCGGCCGTGCATCGACGGGCGGCTGTCGCGCGAGCATGGGGATGGCGGCGGGGGCCGCCGGCCGGGGGCCACGCCGCAGCGTGAAGACGGAGTTGCCGGCTGCCGGAATCCACGGAGCCTTCATGATCGGAGGCTCGGCGGCGCCGAGGATCAGCAGTCCGTCCGGAGCCAGCAGCCGGTCGATCGTACGTTCGACCCGGCTGCGGGCCTCTCCCGTCAGGTAGATGAGCAGGTTGCGGCAGAAGATCACGTCGTAGGGCTCGCTGTCGGCGACGAACGAATCGTCGAGCAGATTACCCCGCAAGAAATGCACCTGTTGCCGCACCTCGTCGGCGAGCCTGGCGGTTGCATGCTGCACGTGAAACCACCGGTCGCGAAAGGATAGGTCTTCCGCCCGGAAGGCATTGGCCGAATAGGTCGCGGCTTCCGCCCGAGCGAGGGCGGCGCGGCTCACGTCGGCCGCGTCGATGCGGAACTGATGGGCGGCCAGCCCAGCCTCCAAGAGCGTCATGGCCACCGAGTAGGGCTCTTCGCCGGCGGCGCACGGGACGCACAGGATGCGGAGCGGGGTCTGCCCGGGGGCCGTGGCGAACGTGACGGCGAACCGCCTGAGGAATCCGAAGACCTGCGGGTCGCGGAAGAACCAGCTCTCCGGCACCACCACGTCGTCGATGAACCGCGACTGCTCGTCGTCGTCACGCGCGAGACGGTCGAGGAACGACCAGATGTCCCGATCGGCGCAGGCTTCCATCCGTTGGCGGACGGCACGGCCGATGGCTGCCTGGCCTATTGTTTCGGGGTCCAGGCCGATCGTCCGGCGCAGAAAGGCCTCGGCCGAACGAAGAGCCTCGGGATGGAGGAGGGGTGGCTGCATGATCGAACCCGGATTATGCCACGGTCGGAACCGTGGCGGTGGCCGGCGGCTGCGGGGCGAGTGCGGAGATGATTTCCGGGGGCACGAGGTGCTCGACCGCAATCCATTGGACCGTGCGGCCGCCGATTCGCAGAAGGCGGCCCAGGTAGGCCGCACCGGGGGCATGCAGGAGCGGCGACGATGCGTTCATCTCGTCGCCGGCTCCGAGGGAGACGACGTTTTCGGCCGCGATGCCGATCCTGACGGGGGGCTGGTCCGGCAGCGCGGCGTCCGCGGGGTATTCCACGACGACCACCCGTGTGCTGAGGGTTTCTCGAAGCGGTTGGTCGGCCAGCCGCCTTGCCAGGTCGACCAGCGGCACCAGCCGGCCTCGATGGGCGAAGACGCCGCGGATGAAATCCGGCATGCGGGGGATCGGGCGGGCCGCCACCAGGGGCACCACCTCGACCACGCGGCGGGACTCGATCGCATAATGCTCGGCCCCGACGGACAAGAAGAGCAGTTGCATGGCCGATCGATCGCGGCGGGACCGGGCGCCGGGGCCGGCGTCAGGTCGTAAACCGCGACACTTCCTCCTTCAGGTCACCGACGGCTCCGCGGAGGTGGGACGTCGCCTTGTTGAAGTCGTCGAGCGACGAGGCCGTGCGGGTCGCTCCCTCGGCCAGCCGGATCATCGCCTCCCGGATCTGCGCCGCCCCCTGCGACTGCGCCCGCATGCCCTCGGTCACCTGTTCGAATCGGCCGCTGATGCCATGCACGGCCGAGATGATCTCCCCGAGTTTCGCGGAGACTTCGCTGATTTCTTCGACGCTCGAACGCACCTGGCCGGCGAACCGGTCCATCTCCATCACGCCGCTCGACACGCTGTGCTGCATCTCCTTGACCATCTGCTCGATGTCGAGAGAGGCCACAGCGGTCTGGGCGGCGAGCCGGCGGATCTCGCGGGCCACCACGAGGAAGCCCGCGCCGTATGCCCCCGCTTTTTCCGCCTCGATGGCGGCATTGATGGAGAGCAGGTTCGTCTGGTCGGCCACCTTCGTGATCGTGGTCACCGCCAGGTTGATGGTCGCGGCCCGTTCGCTGATCAGGGCCAGTTTCGAGCCGAACGACTGCGTGCTCTCGGCGA
The DNA here is from genome assembly GCA_046076685.1 of Planctomycetia bacterium. Classification (GTDB taxonomy): domain Bacteria; phylum Planctomycetota; class Planctomycetia; order Pirellulales; family UBA1268; genus CAMCQY01. The sequence goes on from JBJTSM010000530.1 coordinate 6,461, forward strand.
GTTGACGCATCGTGCCGTCCATCTCCGCCAGATTCCGGCGGCCGTCGTTGGCCATCACGCCCGTGTGGGCGGCCATGTCGTTCACCTCGGTCATCGTCCGCAGCAGTTCCTGGCTCGTGACGGAAATCTGCTTGACCGCCGCGACGGCCTGGCTGGTCGAGGCACCATAGTCGGCGATCACCTGCTGTTGCTCGGCCGAGGTGGCCTGGATCGCGGTGGCGGTGGAGATCAGGGCCACCGACGACTTTTGAATGCGTCCGATCAGGCCCCGGAGGTTGTCGGTCATCGTGCGGATCGAGGCCAGCAGGGCCCCGGTTTCGTCGTCTCCGGCGTCGTCGACGGCCGGCATTCCCGTCGCCCGGAGGTCGCCGGCCGCCACGCGGCGGGCGACGGCCACCGCCGTGCGGATCGGCGTCGAAAATCGCCGCGCGAGCGCGAGCGCCGCCAACGCCACGCCGAGGATGGTCGCCAGCGACAGACCGAAGATCGCCGCCCGCTGCCACCGGAGGATCGCATAGGCTTCGCTCGTGTCCTGCTTGACGCACAGGCCCCAGCGCAGGCTCGGGAGGAATCGCCAGGCGGCGACCACGCTTTTTCCCCGGTAGTCGATCGCCGGTCCGTAGCCCTCTTCTCCGTCGGCGGCCCGCTGGGTCGCGGTCGCCCGCGTCGATCCGAAGGGGAACTGTTTGCGGAATGCCGCTCCGGTCTCGTGCCGCAGGGGGGCCGTGACCAGAAGGGTCTCTCCCTGGCGTTCGCCGGTCACGATCTCGCCCGTTTCTCCCAGGCCGGTGAGGTCGTCGAGCATCTCCCAGATCCGCTGCGGTCCGATGCCGAGCGCCAACACGCCGACGACGCTCCCCTCGTCGAGGATCGGGCTGGTCACGAAGGCGACCGGCTGGCCGTCCTTGCCGTGGACCTGGAAGCCTCCCAATTCCGTCTGCAGCAGTGCGCGAGAGCGGTCGAATCCGACGGCGAGCGGCGCTGCGGCGGAGCCGACGCCCGACACCGAAGAGCCGAGCGGGATCGAGTCCTCCAGCGAAAAGACGACCCGGCCGGAGGGATCGACGAGGAGGCAATGCGAGTAGCCGAGTTCCTTGGCGGCATGACCGAGAAACGCCGTCACGTCCGGAGACTTCCGCGGCCGCTCGCGAAGCACCGTGGTTGCGGCGGCGTCGCTCGTTCCTCGCGCCGCGGCCAAGTCCCGGGCGAAGCGTACGAGGGACGGGTCGCGGGCCAGTACCCGTCCCTGACGGACGAGTTCCAGCGCGTAGGTCTCCAGTTCGCCGGCCTTGCAGACGGCGGTCCGGACGAGATTGTCACGGACGGACTGTTCCAGGGCATCCGAGGCGATCTTCGTGGTGACTGCCGTGAGTACCGCGCAGGGAATGAGCGACATCACGAGGAACCAGAACATCAGCCGCTTGGCGATGGAGTTCATCGTCGCTCGCGCCGTGGGAATGGATGTGGGAAATCCGGCCACCGGGTCGGTGGACGAGGTGGCCGCGACGGAAGCGGACTCAGGCGAGGCCCTGTCGGGCCACACCGGTGGAAAGGATTGCATGGCGGCTCAGCGAAAGGCTGAAAGGGCGACGGGCCGGCGCCGCGCCTGGGCCCATGCCTCAATTTTTGCCCATCTTTCGCGACGGGGCGATCTTCCGGCACCGGAAATTTTTGACCCGGTGTTACGACCGGCGCAATCGGTGCCATCCGCCCCGCGAAGGCGACCCGGTCAGCCGGGAAAAAGCCCGGCGGCGATTCCGGCCGGGTGAAGCGGGGGAATCAGCCGGCCTTGATGCGGATCGGGGCTCCGGCATCCTCGTCCGGCACGCGCAGCCGCAGTGTCGCGGCCGGGGGAGCCCGGCGTTCCTGGGAAAAGCCACGGGTGCCGCCGGACAGGAAATCGAGGAGATGCGTGGCCGGTCCCGTCGGGAAATCGCGACGGAGGGCCTCGAGCACGTCCTTCCAGGGCAGGCCTCGGCGGTAGATCACCCGATAGGCCGCCTTGAGCGAGGCGATGTCCTCGGCGGTGTGGCCGCTACGGCGGAGGCCGACGATGTTGAGTCCGACGATGCAACTGCTCTGACCGTCCACGAGCATGAAGGGCGGAACGTCCTGGACGACCCGCGCATGGCCACCGACCATCGCCAGCCGCCCGATGCGGCAGAATTGGTGCACCGCGACGGCCCCGGACACGAAGGCTCGATCCGCCACCGACACATGGCCGCCGAGCATGGCCCCGTTCGCGAAAATCGCATGGTTGCCCACGACGCAGTCATGGCCGAAGTGCCCGCCGGCCATCACGTAGTTTCCACTGCCGACGGTCGTCGCGGTTTCGGGCTTCAGGGCGCGATGCACGGTGACGTATTCGCGGAACACGTTATTTTCGCCGATCAGCACCCCGCCGATATGTTGGGGACGTCCGGCGTGCTGTGGGGCACCGCCAATGACGCAGTGCTCACAGAATTCGTTGTGACTGCCGGCCTTCACGCCGGACTTGATCACCGCTCCCGATGCGACCACGCAGTGATCGCCAAGTTCGACGTCTGCCTCGACGCAGGCAAACGCACCGACGCTCACGCCGACCCCCAAGCGGGCGTCGGGACTGACGTTCGCCAACGGATGAATGCTCACGGAGTGTTCCACGCCGAAAAAGGTCCGCGGGTGCCGCGATCCCGCGGTTGGGTGGCGCTCAATTGCCGCCTCGGAGAGGGTTATCGGCTTCTCCATCCGACCGATTCAATGGCAGTTTTGCCGGGACAGGAGACTCGCCCCCGCCTCTCCTGGCTCGCCAGATTGCGAAAAGCCGCTACACTACGTCAACACCGGGATTTGCCCAGGAGGATGCCGCGATGACGACCCGTGACGACCGCTACGCAGCCGCAGAAAGCCTGAAAAACGAGGGCAAACTCGCGGAGGCGGTGGCCGCCCTGGAGGAGTTGGTTGGTCAGGAGCCGGATTTCACGTTGGCCTATTCCGCGATGGCGGCGTGGTGCACCCGGTTGGAGCGGCACGAAGAGGCCGTCAGGCATGCCCGCAGAGCGTGTGAGTTGGAACCCAACGATCCCTTCAGCTACACCGCGCTGAGCGTCGCGTGCATGAGGGGCGGACGCATCGCCGAGGCCGAGGAGGCGCTGGCCCGCTCGAGGATGCTGCAGGGCGGCTAGCACGCCCGACTCCGGTCTGGCACCGGCTTCGGGGGTTGGGGCCACGTCCCACTCACTCGGCGAGCAGGGTTTCGACTTGCTCGAGTCGCTTGCGATCACCCTCCGACAACTGCCGCGGCGAGCAGCCGAGTTCCTTCGCCTTGGCGAGGGCATGTCGAGCCTTGTCGGTCTGCTGTTGTGATGCCAGCGCCACGGCGAGGTGGAGATACTTCGAGGCCGAGGGGAGGAGAACGGCCTCCTCGAGATCGGCGATCGCCTCCGGCCCCTTTCCCGCCGCCAGAAGCACGAGGCCGCGGGTGTCGAGCACGTCTGGATGCGGGCCGAGTTCGCCGATCGCTAGCTCGACCAGCCGCTCGGCCTCTTGCACCGTCTCAGGAGCCGCGAGGGCGAAGGCGAGATTGTTCGCCACCGCCGCGGCCTGTCGCGGCGGTATGTCTTTTCGGTCGAGTAGTTCCCGGTAGATTCTGACGACGTCTTCCTGGTCGCCCGTCGTGCCGACGAAGTCGGCGTGGAGCAAGGCCAGCCCGGGCGAATCCGGATCCTGGCGGCGGGCTTTCGCGAACCAGCGACTCACCGCCTCCTTCTGTTGCGGCGTCGCGCCGTCACCGAGTGACCGCAGCACGGAAACCGCCGTGCGGAGCAGGTTTTCCAGCGGAATCCTGTCCCACGAGGCCTCGAGCACGTCCATCGCCTCGTCGCCGCGGTCGTTGCGGCCGAGGAACTCCGCCCGGGCCATTGCTCCTTCGCCGGACGAGGCTGCGAACTGGGCGAGCACCCTGTCCGCCGCCGGGCCGAAGCCGAGTTCTTCGAGCAGGTCGGACAGCGGTCCGAGATGGCCGGCCAACTCGGGCGTCACCGCGTCGCCCGGCATCAGCTTGCGGACGGCGGCAACCGCGGCCTTCCGGTCGTTCTGCGCCAGTGCCAGCTTTGCCTGCAGCGCCGCCACGACAGGAGCATCGGGGAGGCGGTCGGCGAGCGTCTTCAGCCAGATCCGCGCGGCCTCGAAGTCCCGGTGCTGGATGAGGCGTTCGATGAGCAGCGAGACGAACGCCGGCGGCGCACCGGGGGCCGATGCGATCGACAGCAGTTCGTCGCGGCACTCGTCCCAACGCCCAAGCTGTTCGAGCAATTGCGATTTCTGCGTGCGCTGCGCGTTGGAAAGCGGCTGCAGGGCGGACAGACGGTCGAGCAGGACGAGGGCCTGTCGCCAACTCTTGGGCTCCGGCCGTGGGGCGAGGATCGCAAGCTGCAATTCAAGATCCTCGGCGGCGAGTCGTCCTTCCCGGTCGACGTTTTCGTCGAGCATCGCCACCGCGCGTTCGGCATCACGGTAGCCGCCGGTCTGGGCCATGATCTCCGCGAGCATTCGTCGTGCCCAGAGCCGGGCCCGCAGGCCCGCGGGATCGTCACGCGGCTGGGCGACGATGGCCTGCAATTCCTCGCGGGCTGCCGTCAGGCGGCCGCGTCGCATCAGGAAGGCCGCGAGGCTGCGCATGACAACAGGGTCGTCGGCTGCGGCGGCGACCGCCGCGCGGTAGCTGCGCTCGGCGTCGTCGATCTGGCCGAGCATCTCCCGTCCCTGGGCGACGAACAACTCCCGCTGGGGAGACGGCAGGTTCTGCTCTCCTGTTTCCAGCGTCTTGACGGCAGACCGCCGCTGTCCCGCCGCCAACTGGGTCGAGAACATGGCCATCCAGCCTGCCGGCTGACTGGGGGCGGCATCGAGGGCCTGCTGCAGCACCTCCTCCGCGCGGTCGGCCTTGCCGGCCCGGGCGAGCAGTTGTCCGAACCACAGCAGGTCGCTCGCAGAGTGGTTCTTCTTGCTGGCGAGACTGCGCTCCGCGACGGCCACGGCGTTGTCGAACTGGCCGGACTTCAAGTCAATCTCGGCGGACACCCGCTCCATGCCGTCGAGCCCATCCGGACCGACGAGGGCGAGCGTCTCCTGTGCGTCCTCGAGCCGGTTCGAGAGGTAGAGCAACGAAACCAACTGGCGAATCACAGCCGGATTCGTCGGCCCCAGGCGGGTGGCCTTCTGCAGCCTTTCGATCGCGGTCGGCAGGTCGCCCTGGAGACCGGCGATCTCGGCGAACAGTTGCTGGATCTGGGCCCAGCCGGGGCGGTCATTTTCCGCCTCGATGAGCAGGTTTTTTGCAGCCGTCAGCTGCTCGTTTTCTTCGGTCGACAGATCGAGGGCGTCGATGCCGCGATTGGCGACGTCGACGGCGGCCGATTTCTTCGCCTGCTCGACCCGCACTCCCAGGATCAGGGCGGCGGCATTGGCCACGCGTCCCTGCGGGCTGGTCGGCCCTGCCAGCCTCGCGATGTCGGCGGCGGCAGGCTGCGCCTTGGAGACGTCCCCCGCTTCGCAGGCCAATTCGAAGAGCGAGCCGCGGATCGAGATGTCTTCCGGGCGTTTTTCCAAGGCGATTTGCCAGGTCTTTTCGGCTCGGCTCAGGTCGCCCATGCCGCGATAGATGGACGCGATCGCCGACAGAAGCTGGATGGCCTGGTCGGTCTGCAGGCCGGCCGCGTGGTCTGTCAAGGAGGCCAGCTCCCGGGCCGACTCCTCGGCGGGCGCCCGCGCCGCCATCTGGGCCCGCGCCACCAGGAGCAGCGGATCGTTTGTGAGGTCGGCCGGGGCTGTCGAGAGGAGCCTGTGGGCGGCTTCGAGGCCCTGCTGACGAAGGGTCAGCAGCAGGAACGCGGCGAACGGCTGGGGTTTGGAAGGGTTGGCTTCGACCTCCGCTCGGAGGACGGCCTCCGCCGCCGCCGTGTCGCCCTTCCTCACGAGGATGTCGGCCCGCAGCAATGCCACCTGGGTGCCGGTGATGAAGGGCGACTGCTCGAGCGTTTCGAGAAGCTGGTCGACCGACTTCCAATCGCGCTCCGGTGCGGGCCGTTTCATCTGCCGTGCGATGCGAAGCTGCAGAAGGGGCGCCCAGACCTGTGGAATCGCCGGAACCCGTTCGGGGGTGAGAGAGGCGGCCACCGCCTCATACTCCGACAGCGCCGCGTCCGGCTTTCCAGCGGCGGCAAGGGCCGCCGCCACGCCCGTTCGTGCGGCGATCGATTCGTTGTCCTCGCTGAGCACCCGCTTGTTGGCGGCCAGTTGTTCGTCGAACTGCCCCAACATCTCGTGGCACTGACCGAGCAGCAGGTCGATCTGCCTCGTCAACGACTCCGTCTCCGCGACCAGAGGACGAACGCTTTCCAGCTTCTGCCTGGCCTGCAGCCACCGCTTTTGGGCGATGAGAAGCCGTGCCTGCAGCATCCCCACGGCGGGGTTCGTCGCCCCCTGTTTCTCGACGAACGAGTCGATGGTCTGTTCGGCATCTTCCAGACGGCCGTTCTGGAGCTGGATGTCGGCCAGCATCAGCAGGATCGCCGGCTGCCCTGGCTGCTCCGCGAGCCCCTCTGTCAGGATGGCGATGGCTTTTTCCGGTTGCTGCTGCTGCACGGCGATGGTGGCCTGGGCCCGCAACACCCGCTCGTCATCGGGGAACAGCCTGCGCGCCTTCGCGGCGAGCTGTTCGGCGACCTCGGGGCGTTGCTCCGCCACGCACAGTTCGATGTCGGTCAGCATCACGTCGGGATTGTCCGGGGCGAGTTCGGCAGCCTTTCGAACCGCCGCCGCGGCCCGCGGCAACTGCTTGTGGGATTGGTTCCAGCGGGCCAGCACGAGCCATGCGCGGTGATCTCCCGGATTGGCGGTGACGAGGTGATCCAGCACGCCGGCGGCGGCATCCGGCTTGTCGAGCCTGTCGTCGAGGATGGACGCGAGGATCAGCGATGCCTGCAGCGTGGTGTCACTGTTCTCAGGGAGGGGTGGGCTTTCCGCGGTTGCCGGGTTCGTCGCGAACGTTTCCGTGGCCAAGTCGAACCCGACGATGGCCGCCGCCGCCGCGGCCGCCGCCTGGAAGTCTCCGCGTCCCAGGCTCGCCCTGGCCTGCAAGAGATCGATTTCGCGCGGGTCGATCGGCGGCTCGGCACCCGTCGCGCCGGAGGCGGCCGTGAGGCGTTCGCGAAGGATCGAGAGCTCCGTCGCGGCGTCGCCAAATCGACCGAACCGCAGCATCCACGTCGCGAGCTGTTTACGCAGCAGCAAGTCGTCGGGGTTTTTGCGGACGGCGGTCTCGAGCACGTTGTATGCATAGCCGCGATCGTTCTTCGTCGCCGTGGGTCGTTCCGCAAACTCGACGACGAGACGCGCCAGTTCTGCATGCGCGGTCGCGTCGTCAGGCCGGTAGGTGAGGTATCTCGAAAACATGCCGATTGCCTCGGCCGGTTTGCCTTCCTCGACTTTGGCCCGCGCCAGACGCGCCAGGCCGCCGGCGTTGCGGGCGATCTGCATCCGATGGACGACCGCGATCGTGACCGCCACGGCGGCGGCAACGGCCAGCAGCGCCAGCAGGACGCGGATGTTCAGCTGTTTGGTTCGATTCTGCACGGGATGGGCAGCCTGGGGGGGCGGCGGGCAAGGCGGGGTGGCGCCCAGCCGCGGCGGAAGGACTCCCTTAGAGTCTATACGGCGGCTGTTTTTGCCGCCCTGCCAAGGTCACGTGATCGCCGGGGACGGGCATTTGCCTCCGGGAGGGCGCACAGAAGCCAAAAGATTCGAGGGCCGGATGGACGATGATCCGATCACGCAGTTTATTTCGAATGGTGAGACTTTGACGGCACCGGAAAGGCCGGCCACACACGCATGCATCTGATGATGGGGATTGCAGGCAGACCGTTCCGGCCGGATCTCCGCAAGGGGGGGGCGGCTGCTTTACGCACGCACCCCGCCGCCCTCGTCGTGTTGGCGGGGATGCTTGTGGGGACGCTTGCCGGAGCCCACGGGAGCGAACCGGATCGGGGGCGCCCGGCCCCATCTCGCCCTGCGCAGGTTCGTTCGCCGGCGACGCGTGGGCAACCACCTCGGCCGCAGGAGCGGGCAGCCGGACACGCAGCAAAACCGGCACCGAAACAGGTGGTGAAGATCGATCACGCAGTCAAGCAGGCGGCAGGGGGCGACTCAGGGCAATCCCGATGCGCCCAGTGCCAGCGGCTGACCTGCCCCCACTGCGAGCGACCCGCGGGGAACGGTGGAAACCAGGTCCACCGTGAATGCCAGCACGGCCGTTGCCCGGGGCACTGTCCTGTTCGTCCCGACGTTTTCGGCTTCTACGGAACCCAATGGCGGAAGTGGCCCGGGGCCGGCGTGGTCCGGGCTTCGAACAACGAAGCTGCGGCCCCAGCCCGGCCGCCGGCGGCTGAAGTGCCCGGTCCCGACGAGGAGTCGCCTGAGGCTGAGCCCGCGACCGCGGATCGGCCGGCGGCCTTCGGAATGTCGGAATCGACATCTGAAGCCGAATCCACGGCGGGCTTCATCGAGGACGTGGTGGGCGAACAGCAGGAACAGGAAGTGGCGGCAGGCGTGGCCGAAGTGGAGGACGCGGGGCAGCCGGGGGAAGAAACGCCCGGGCCGGAACGCGTCGACTCCCATGCGACAGCCGCCGAGGATGGACCGGTGGCAGCCGCGGCGGCTGATTCCGATGGGAATCAGGAGACCGACGCTGGAGAGGCCGTTGCGCAGGAGGCCGAAGCACCGGTTCCGCAAGAAGGAGCGCACGAGGAAGCAAGCAGCACCGCATGGCGCTCGTTCACCGCGGCCGAGCGACGTCGGCGCGAGGCTCGGCAGTGATCGTGAAAATCCGGGATGGTGGAATGCGAGAGGCGGGAGTCGAACCCGCACGCCTTGCGGCACTGGAACCTAAATCCAGCGCGTCTGCCAGTTTCGCCACTCTCGCGAAGACTCCCCATTCTAACGGTCCTGCGAAAAAACCGTCCCAGGCCAGTCGCCCCACCTCGCCGGCCTCTTTCGAAGCCCTTTCCGCCGTTTCTTGAAGATCCGGTGGTTCGCAACTACAACATCCGCCGGTGCCGCTTCGCTCCCGCGTTTCTCAGGAGAGACCTTCACGATGCATGTTCCACTGGTGGTGCTGGGGGGCGGTCCGGGCGGATACGCGGCAGCCTTCATGGCGGCCGACCTCGGGATGTCGGTGACGCTCGTGGAACGTGACGAACGCCTCGGCGGCACCTGCCTGCTGCGGGGCTGCATTCCGTCGAAGGCCCTTTTGCACGTGGGCCGCGTGCTGGCGGAGTCGCGTGAGATGGAGGAGTGGGGCATTCACTTCGAGCGGCCGTCGGTGAAGATCGATTCGCTGCGGGCCCGGAAAGACAAGGTGATCGCCACGCTCACCGGCGGCCTCGCCCAACTGGCCCGCCGCCGCAACGTGACCATCGTCCGCGGCAACGCCCGCTTCACGAGTTCCAACACGCTCGAAGTCGCGGCGGCGGATGGCGGAGCCAGCCAGACGCTGACCTTCGACCACTGCATTCTCGCCAGCGGCTCGCGTCCGGCCCGGATTCCGGCGTTCGACATCGGCAGCCCGCGCGTGATGGATTCGACGGGCGCGTTGGAACTGGCCGACATCCCCGAGACGCTGCTGGTCGTCGGCGGCGGCTACATCGGTCTGGAGATGGGCACGGTCTATGCCGAACTTGGCACGCGGGTGTCGGTCGTGGAACTGACCGACACGCTCCTTCCCGGCGCCGACCGCGACCTGGTCAAGCCCTTGCAACAGCGGCTGGAGAAGCTGTTTGAAAAGATCCACCTGCGGACCAAGGTCGTGAAGCTCGAGGAAGTGAAGCTCGACGGTGGGAGCCCGTCGATCCGCGTGCATTTCGAGGGGCCGGAGGGGGCGAGCACACGCGATTTTGCGAGAGTGCTCGTGGCCGTGGGCCGACGTCCGAATTCCGACGGCATCGGCCTGGAGAACACCGGCGTGAAGATCAACGCGAAGGGATTCGTGGAGGTCGACGACCGGCAGCGCACGGCCGATCCGAACATCCTGGCGATCGGTGACGTGTGTGGCGAACCGATGCTGGCCCATCGCGCCAGCCACCAGGGCAAGGTGGCCGTGGAGTCGCTCCACGGCGAGCCGGCGGTCTTCGCGCCCCGGGCGATTCCCGCCGTGGTGTTCACCGATCCCGAGATCGCCTGGGCCGGGCTCACCGAGAACGATGTGGCCGCGTCGGGGCGGACGGTGGAGGTCAGCCGCTATCCCTGGGCCGCAAGCGGCCGGGCGCACGCCCTGGGACGGACCGACGGCATGACCAAGATGCTCGTCGATCCGGAGACCGACACGGTGCTCGGGGTCGGCATCGTGGGGCCGGGTGCCGGCGAACTGATCGCCGAAGGGGTGCTGGCGATCGAGATGGGGTGCTCCGCCCGCGACCTCATGGAGTCGATCCATCCCCATCCGACGCTGGGCGAAACGGTGGCGTTTTCAGCCGAAAATTATTTCGGCCTGGCCACCGAAATCTACCGGCCGCGTGCGGAAACGGCGAAGTAGGCCGGTCTGGCGAATGGGCTTTACGCCCCTCGGAACCATCGGAATAATGGGCAAAGTTCGCCCACCTTTCCGGAGCACTCCATGGCCAGCCCCGACATCGATCAGACCGGCAGAGACGTAGTTGCGGTGGAGACTGGGGCAAACGGGCATGCGGGCGGAGGTGGGCAGTTGCCGCGCGGCGGCCACTCCCCCATGTCGATCGGCCAGATGAGCGACACCGCCACGGGGCAGCCGGTGCGGGCCGACGGGGTTTCGGCCGTGGACTCCGATCCCACCGAGACGACCGAGTGGCTCGACTCGCTGCGGTATGTCATCAACAGCCGCGGCGCTGACCGGGCCGCCTACCTCCTCCACGCCATCGAGCAGGAGGCCTACCGGCTGGGCGTGCCGATCCCGTTCTCCACGACCACGCCCTATATCAACACCATTCCGGCGGAGAAACAGCCGCCGTTTCCGGGCAACCGCGAACTCGAACGGCGGATCAAGAGCATCATCCGCTGGAACGCGATGGCGATGGTGGTGCGGGCCAATCGCGAAGACAAGAGCATCGGCGGCCACATCTCGACGTTCGCGTCCTCCGCCACGCTGGTCGAGGTGGCGATGAACCACTTCATCCGTGGCCGGGGCACCGACAACTCCGGCGACCAGGTCTATTTCCAGGGCCACGCCTCCCCGGGCATCTACTCCCGCGCATTTCTCGAAGGGCGTCTCAGCGAGAAGAAGCTGGAAAACTTCCGGCGCGAGCTGGCCGAGGGCGGCGGCCTCTCCAGCTATCCGCACCCGTGGCTGATGCCCGATTTCTGGGAGTTTCCCACGGTGTCGATGGGGCTCGGGCCGCTGATGGCCATCTATCAGGCGCGGTTCAACAAATATCTTCAGGATCGCGGCATCAAGGACACGAGCGGCCAGCATGTCTGGTGCTTCATCGGCGACGGCGAGTGCGACGAGCCGGAGACGCTCGGCGCGATCTCGTTGGCGGCCCGCGAGAAGCTCGACAACCTCGTGTTCGTCATCAAC
>JBJTSM010000531.1:0-2251 GCA_046076685.1 Planctomycetia bacterium
GTAGCCCTGCGCCACGCTCGGCCCGCTCACCCAGATCTCGCCGACACGGCCGGGCGACAGGGCCTCGCAGGACTGCGGGTCGACGATCAACACGTCCTGCCCGTCGAGTTCGCGGCCGCTGCCCACCAGCCGCCGCACGCCCGGCGCATTGGCGGGCCGCACGAGCGCGGAGCCGGTTTCGATGGAGGCCGCGTCGAACGATCGGATCACCGGCGGCTCGAACTTCATGCCGCCGGTCACCATGAGCGTGCTCTCGGCGAGGCCGTAGCAGGGATAGAACGCCTCGCGGCGGAAGCCGCACGGGGCGAAGGCCTCGCAGAAGGCGTCGATCGTCTCGGCACGCACCGGTTCGGCCCCGTTGAACGCCAGCGACCAGCTCGAGAGGTCGAGGGTGGCACGCTGCTCCGGAGTCGTCTTCCGCACGCAGAGTTCGTAGGCGAAGTTGGGGCCGCCGCTGATCGTGGCCCGGTATTTCGAGATCGCCTGCAGCCACCGCAACGGCTTCTGCAGGAACGCGACCGGTGACATGAGCACGTTGAACTTGCCGCCGTAGAGCGGCACGAGGATGCCGCCGATCAGCCCCATGTCGTGGAAGCTCGGCAGCCAGAAGACGCCCGATTGGCTCCGCGTGATCTCGAACGCCTGCATGATCCGCAGCGAGTTGTGGAGCAGGTTCTCGTGGGAGAGCATCACGCCCTTCGGCGTGCCGGTCGACCCGCTCGTGTACTGCAGGAAGGCGAGGGTGCTGCCGTCGATGTCGGGCCGCTCCCAGCGGTCGGCCCAGGCCACGTCGAGCTCGCTGTCGACCTTCCAGATCAGGTGCTCCAGGCTCGGGGCCGTGGCCCGCAACGAGTCGAACCGGTCGAGGACGTCGCGGGTGGTGAGGGCCACGGCGGCATCCGCATCGGCGGCGATCGCCTCGATCCGCTCGACCGACCGGTTCTTCCGGGGCGGATAGGCGGGCACGGCGATCGCCCCGCCGTAGAGGCAGCCCATGAAGGCAGCGATGAAGTCGAGGCCGGAGGGATAGAGCAGAAGTACGCGCTTGCCCGCCATCCCCTCGCTGGCCAGCCACGCCCCCACCGCCCGGGCCTTCCGGTCCAGCTCGGCATAGTTGATGTTCAGTTCCTCGTTTTCGCCGTCCACGAGAAACGTGAAGGCCCGGTCGTGGGGACGGTAGGCCGCCCGCTGCCGCAGCAGGTCCACGATCGTCGGGGCCACCGAAGCTTCGGGAATGGGGTTGGGGTTCACTTGCTGTGGAGCCTCCCACCAGTACGTGCCGGAAACGACTCTCCGCCCTTCGAGGAACCACAGGGGTTTCGGCAGGATCCTCAGTTGCCCGCCACAGTCTATCGCTCCGCCCCAGACAACCGGAAGTTCCGGCCTTTCTGCCAGGACGCGACCCTGCGTTTTACCGCCGTCCGCGTCGTTTTTTCGCCCTGGACCGCGGCGCACGGTTGCGCCGATCGGGGGAATTGTCACGGCCGGGACTGGCCGCCGCCGGCGCATTGCTCGAAGAATACCTGTTCGAGACGGACGAACTGGTCGGGGGGGATCTCTTCGGCCCGCGCCGATTCGTCGAACCCGAGCGTTTCGTACACGCGTGCCACGGCCTCGCGGGCGCGTTCGTCCTGCTTGCCGCCGGCCAGACGCACGAGCACGCCCCGCAGCAGCTTCCGCCGATGGCAGAAGACGTCGCGCACGAATTCGTGGAACCGGCCGAGGTCCGCGATCGCCGACCGCCGGGCCGGGTCGAGTTCGAGGTGCACGATCGCCGAATCGACCTTGGGCCGCGGCCAGAACACGCTGGGGGGCAGGATCCGCACGATCTCACCGCGGCACTGGGCACCGACCCAGACCGAGAGGGCGTTGTAGGAATGCGAGCCGGCGGCGGCCGTCATCCGCTCGCCCATCTCCCGCTGCACGGTGACGGTGGCGGTGGCAAACGGCCGCGACGATGCCAGGAGGTTGGAGATCACCGGCGTGGCGACGCAGTAGGGCAGGTTGGCCACCAGCCGGAAGCGGCCCGCCGGCTGCGCTGCGCAGGCCTCCTCGATGGCGGCCAGCACCGCCGGGGCGAACCGGTGCTTGCCGGCCAGCACGTCCCCTTCGACGAGGACGACGCGGTCGGCCAGGCCGCCGTGGGAATCGTCGAGCGAAATCAGCCGTTCCCTGGCCAGCTGCGCGAGGCGGGGATCGATCTCGCAGGTGACGACCCGGCCGGCGGCGCGGGCCAGCCGCTCCGTGAGGG
>JBJTSM010000532.1:0-4648 GCA_046076685.1 Planctomycetia bacterium
AAGTGGCGGAAGTCGCGTTCGGAGAGCCCCAGCTGGCGGATGCCGACGCGGATGTTGTCTTTGTCGAGCACCCGCATCACGACCGACTGCCCGTGATTGGTGGGCAACACGCTCACGCGGAGGTCGTAGTCCTTGCCGTCGGCGGTGAGCTTGATCCGGCCGTCCTGGGGGCGGCGCCGCTCGGCGATGTCGAGCTTCGAGAGGATCTTGATGCGGGAGAGGATGGCGCCGAGGAGCCGGCGTGGCGGGTTGTCGCGTTCCACGAGGCGGCCGTCGATGCGGTAGCGGATCCGCACGCGGTCTTCGAAGGGCTCGATGTGGATGTCGCTGGCCCGCAGCTGCACCGCCTCGGTGATGATCAGGTTGCAGAGCTTCACCACCGGTGAATCCGACTGCTCCTCCGCGGCGGCCGCGGCGGCCTGCTCCACGGCGGTTTCGGTGAAGTCGATCGCGGTGTCGGTGAACTCCTGCAGCATGGAGTCGGCGCTTTCGCCGTCGGAGAGGCCGTAGTGGCGGTTGATGGCCTCGACGATCTGCTGCCGCGGGGCCAGGCTGATTTCGACGTCGCGATTGAGGATGAAGCGGAGCTTCTCCTGGAGGTCGACGTCGCCGGGGTCGCTCGTGGCGAGTTCGAGCACGCTCCCCTGCTCGGCGAGCGGGAAGATCGTGTTTTCGCGGGCCACGCTCTCGGGCAGCAGTTCGATCACGTCCTGCGACACGGTCATGCCGGTGAGCGTGACCACCTTCACGCCGTATGCCTTGCCGAGGGCGGCCAGCACCTTGTCGGCGGAGGTGTAGCCGAGCTTCACGATCTCGTCGGCCACCTTCGTGCCGGCTGCGCCCGCCACGCGGGTCGCCTCGGCGAGCTGCTCGGCACTGATCATCCCGTCGGCGACGAGGATTTTGGCGAAGGCGTCGGGGACTGGCATGGCTGGCTAGCGGGCAGGCTGCGGATCGAGGAAGGTGTCGGAGTGTTCGTAGCCGGGGGCGCAGGTGCAGAGGAAGACGAGTTCGTCCGGCCCGGTGTTGCGGATCGTGTGCCGCATGCCGGGAGGGATGGCGATGGCGTCGCCGGGGCCGACGTCGCGGGTTTCCTGCCCGAGGGTCATGGCGGCGGTTCCGGAGAGGATGTAGTAGATCTCCTCCGTCACGGCGTGGTGATGGGGCACGGTGGCGCAGCCGGGGCCCAGCCGGGCCTCGGCCAGGCTCTGCTGCCGGATGGCCGAATTGCGGTGGGCGAGGAGTTCGCGGATGGTCGAGCCATCGGCGGTGGTGAAGGGGACGGTTTTGCGGTGATTGACGACATCCATACCCCTCACGATACCAAACCCGGCCGGGACCGGGGTGGGCTGGCCCGGACCTGGCCCAGACCTGGCCGGGCGTCGCTGCCGGACCGGGGGAAAACGGTGCCCGGGGGTTGGCCCGCTGCTTTCCCTTTTGCCCCCCGGGAGCGCATAATAGGGATGTCTGGTCGGCGGCTGTCAGGGGCCCGAGCCGACCGGGCAACGTGGAAGGCGGTAGGCGAAGGTGGGCCAGTTTTCAAGGCACTGGCTGAGCCCGGTGCCCTCATGCACGGATGCGAGCCAAAAGACCGCAGCCTCTCCGAGGCATGAGGCCGGTTCTGCCCCCATCTCCCGCCGGCCGCGGCTCCGGTCTTGTATTCCTTGGGTGACCCCTCACTGAGCACGGTGGCGACGACATGAGCACCACGACCTCCCCCCATCACGCCCAGATCGAGCGGCTGCTGCAGCTGGCGCAGGAAAACGGCGCCACGGAAGTGCGTCTGTCGGGCGGCTATGCGCCGATCCTGCGGGTGGGTGAGCAGATGCGGCCGCTCAAGACGAAGCCGCTCACGGCCGAGGATGTGCAGGCCTTCGCCGCGGCGGTGATGCCGGCGGGGGCGGAGGCCCGGGCGTTTTCCTTCAAGACGGCCGCGGGCACGCATTCCGGCTCGCTGCTCGACGTGCAGGGCTCGAAGGTGCTGGTGCTCCGCAGCGCGGGCGCTCCGGCTCCCGCGGCTGCATCCACGCCGGCTCCCGGGCCGGCCGCGGCTGCGTCGGGCGGTGGCTCATCGGGGTTGGGCGACATCCAGCTCGACATCCCCGAGGAGCAGACGACGGCCCAGCAGGCCGCCGCGGCCATCGGCCGGCCCGACGCCTTCGCCATGCCTCGGGCGGCGGAGGGCACGATCCAGATCGACAAGCTCCTCACGGCCGCCGTGAAGGGGGGCGTGAGCGACATCCACATCACGGCGGGCCTGCCGCCGGTGTTCCGCATGAGCGGCTCCATGACGCCCCAGCCCACGAAGGTGCTCACCGCCGACGACACCAACGGCCTGATGAAGGCGATCACGCCCGAGCGGTGCCAGGCGGAACTCGCCGAGAAGGGCGGCTGCGACTTCGGCTTCGCCTTCAAGGACATGGCCCGATTCCGCGTGAGCGTGTTCAAGCAGCGCGGCACGATCGCGATGGTGCTGCGGCAGATCCCCAACAAGATGCTCACGCCCGAGCAGCTCGGGGTGCCGGAGGTCTGCAAGAAGATGGTGCAGCGGCCGCGCGGGCTGTTTCTCGTGACGGGCCCGACCGGCTCGGGCAAGAGCACCACGCTCGCCAGCCTGATCAACTTCATCAACGAAACACACGAGCACCACATCATCACGATCGAAGACCCGATCGAGTTCTACCACCAGTCGAAGAAGTCGACGGTGAACCAGCGGGAGATCGGCACCGACGTGACGAGCTTCTCGGAGGCGCTCCGCCGGGCGCTGCGGCAGGATCCCGACGTGATCCTCGTGGGCGAGCTTCGCGACCTCGAGACGATCGAGGCGGCGATCTCGGCGGCCGAGACGGGCCACGTGGTGTTCGGCACGCTCCACACGTCGAGCGCCCAGGGCACGGTGAACCGCATCATCGACGCCTTCCCGACCAACCAGCAGGAGCAGGTGCGCACGCAGCTCTCCACGGCGATCATCGGCGTGGTGTCGCAGGCGCTGATCCCGAAGATCGGCGGCGGCCGCGTGGCGGCCTACGAGATCCTCGTGGTCACCCCCGCCATCGGCAACCTGATCCGCGAGAACAAGACCTTCCGCATCAATTCATCGATCCAGACGGGCGCCAAGCTCGGCATGCAGCTGCTCGACGACCATCTCTTCAAGCTCTGGAACGAGAAGAAGGTCACGAAGGAAAACGCGCTCGCGAAGGCCCAGATGCCCGACGACCTCGCCCAGCGGATCTTCAACGCCGAGCGGGGCATCTTCGAGGAGCTCAACGACGACAAGAAGGGCAAGCGGGACCAGGACCACTAAACCATGGCACTCCGACGCATCGGCCAAATCCTGATCGACCTCGGCATCATCGACGAGCATCAGCTCGAGACGCTGCTGGAGGAGCAATCCGCCCGTGGCGGCGAACTGCTGGGCCGGATCGGCGTGTCGCTGGGCCTCTTCAGCCAGGAGCAGCTCGCGGAGGCCCTGGCGGAGCAGTGGAGCACCACCGTGGCGGTGCTGGCCGACCGTCCGATGAACGCCGGCGTGCTCGAGATCGTGAGCGAGCCGATGGCGCAGCTCTATCGGATCGTGCCGCTGGAGCTTTCCGGCAACCGGCTCACGGTCGCCTCGGCCGAGCCGCAGAAGATCCAGATCGCCGACGAGCTGCGGGTGCTGCTCGGCTACGACATCCAGGTGTGCGTGGCGACGGAAAACGACATCCAGAAGGCGATCGACAAGTACTATTCCACCGCCACCGACACGGTGGAATCGATCGTCGAAAAGCTGGAGGGCGACAAGGAGCTGGAGGCGGCGGCCGCGGCGGCCGCGCTGCGCGACGGCCCGATCGACCTCACGAGCGTGGAGGCCCTGGCCGAGAGCGCGCCTGTGCGCAAGCTGCTCAACATGGTGCTCCTGATGGCGATCCGCGACGGCGCCAGCGACATCCACTTCGAGCCCTTCGAGCACGAGTTTCGGATCCGCCTGAAGGCCGACGGCGTGCTGCAGGAGATGGTGCCGCCGCCGAAGCATCTGGCCTTCGCGATCACAACGCGGATCAAGGTGATGGCCAGCCTCGACATCGCCGAGCGGCGGCTGCCGCAGGACGGCCGGATCGAGCTGACGGTGGGCGGCCATCCGGTCGACCTCCGCGTGAGCGTGCTGCCCACGCTCTTCGGCGAGAGCGTGGTGATGCGGGTGCTCGACCGGGGCGTGGTGTCGCTCAATCTCGAAAGGCTGGGTATGCCGGCGGAGATGCTCACCCGGTTCCGGTCGATCATCCACCGGCCCAACGGCATCGTGCTGGTGACGGGGCCCACGGGCTCCGGCAAGACCACCACCCTCTATTCGGCCCTCTCCGAGCTCAACGACATCGAGGAGAAGCTGATCACCACCGAAGATCCGGTGGAGTACGACATCGACGGGATCGTGCAGGTGCAGATCGACACGGAGATCGGCAACACGTTCGCCGCCTGCCTGCGGTCGATCCTCAGGCAGGATCCCGACCGCATCCTGGTGGGGGAGATCCGCGACGTGGAGACGGCGGAGATCGCCGTGCAGGCCGCGCTCACGGGCCACATGGTGTTTTCCACGCTCCACACCAACGACGCCCCGGCCACGGTCACCCGGCTCCGCGACATGGGCATCCCGCCGTTTCTGATCACG
>JBJTSM010000533.1:0-5648 GCA_046076685.1 Planctomycetia bacterium
TCTGCTCGGCCGCACGGCCGAGGCGGCCGCCGGCGAGGGGGACGATGCGCCGACCGAGCGGCAGATGGAGATCTATGCCTTCATCCGCGACAAGATCCATTCGAGGGGCTATGGCCCCACCGTCCGCGAAATCGGCGCGGCTTTCAAGATCCGCTCGCCCAACGGCGTGGTCTGCCATCTCAAGGCACTCGAGCGCAAGGGGCTGATCACCCGCGGAAAAAACATGTCTCGTGCCATCGAACTGGTGGCGGAACCTGCCCACATTCGTGGCCTCCCGCTGGCGGGCTGGGTGGCGGCGGGCACGCTGCGTGCCGCGGAGGAGCAGAGCGAACGCATCGATTTTGAGTCCCTCTTCAAGCGGGACAATCATTTCGTGCTGAAGGTGATGGGTGATTCGATGATCGATGCCCAGATCGCCGACGGCGACTGGGTGGTGATCCAGAAGAAGCAGACGGCGCATTCGGGCGACATCGTCGTGGCCCAGACGGAAGACGGAGAGGCCACGCTCAAGCACTGGTTTCCGGAGCGCGACCGCATCCGCCTGCAGCCGGCCAACTCCGGAATGAAGCCGATCTACGTCAAGAATGCCCGCGTGCTCGGCGTGCTCGTCGGCGTGGTCCGCAAGACGGGATAGTCGAAGTCCGGCACGATCCCCCGGCTTGCGCCGGGGGCTTGTATTGGAAACCGCTCTCATCCAAGCCCTGAGCGCAAGCGACGGGATCGCCGCGTCACGCCACCGGGGCGGCATCCTGCAACTGGTGGAGCTTGTTGTAGAGCGTCTTCAGACTGATGCCGAGTTCCTCGGCCGTCCGAGCCTTGTTGCCGTGGTTGCGTTCGAGCCCTTCGAGAATCGCCCGCATTTCGAGATCGCGGAGGCTCTCCGGCTTGCGTGCAGCCACGGCCGGTGCGGCCACGGCGACCGGTGCGGCCACGGCGACCGCGGGCTTGTCGCACACCGTCGATAGCCCGGCTGAAGCGCCGAGGCGGGCCGGCAGATGCTCCGTCGAGAGCGGCAACTCATCACAGAGCACGAGCGCGTGCTCGACCACGTTGGCCAGCTCGCGGATATTTCCGGGCCAGCGGTGGCGTGCAAGCGTCTCGAGCACCTCCGGCACGGCGACCACGGCGCCGGGCGGTGTCTGCGGCCGCGCCTTGTGGACGAAGTGCCGCACAAGCTCGGGCAGGTCTTCGGCCCGCTCCCGCAGCGGCGGGATGGCGATCTCGAACGTGTTGATCCGGAAGAGCAGATCCTCACGGAATTCACCCGCCGCCACCATCTCCTCGAGCGACCGGTGGGTGGCACACACGACCCGCACGTCCACCGTGATCGGCTGATTGTCTCCCACGCGCCGGATCTCACCGCTCTCGAGCGCTCGGAGCAGCCGCGACTGCAATTGCCTGGGCAGTTCGCCGATTTCGTCGAGAAAGAGCGTGCCGCCGTCGGCCACCTCGAACAGCCCGGCGCGATGCTCGTCGGCGCCCGTGAAGGCTCCCTTGCGATGGCCGAACAGTTCGCTCTCGACGAGGTGCTCCGGCAAGGCGCCACAGTTGACGGCCACCAGCGGCCCGGCCGCCCTCGGGCTTCCCTCGTGGATCGCCCGGGCCACGAGCTCCTTGCCGGTGCCGGTCTCGCCGCGGATGAGCACGTTGGCATCGCTCGCGGCCACGCGGGCCACGAGCCGCCGCACCCGCTCGAGCCCTGGCGACGCGCCCACGAGCTGGCTCGTGCCCTCGGCCCGCCGCACGCGGCGTTCCAGGGCCCGCAGCCGGGTCGTCAACTCCCGCTTCTTCCGCACCCGCTCGAGAACGGCCTGGATCTCCGCCAGCTTGCAGGGCTTGGTGAGATAGTCGAAGACGCCCTGCCTGACCGCGGCGACGGCGCTCTCGAGCGACGACTTGCCGGTGATGATCACCGTCTCGGTGTCGGCCGAGGTCTCGCGCACCCGTGCGATCACCTCGAGGCCGCCCACGCCGGGCATGTCGAGATCGACGATCACGCAGTCGTAGGAGGTGCGATCGAGGGCCGCGAGCGCCGTCCGACCGTCGGGGCAGACCGTCGCCTCGTGCCCCAGCCGCGGCAGCTCGATCCGCATGAGTTCCTGGATCGACGTCTCGTCGTCGGCAAACAGGATCCGCATCGGCCTGACATGCTGCTTCATGGCGAACCTCCGGGCTGGTGTTACGCGGCGTGGGCGGACTGCGTGGCGTCGGCGGCCGGCGGTGGGGTGGCGGCGTCGGCCACGACGGCCAGTGGCAGGGTGACGCGGAAGGTCGAGCCCTGCCCGGCCCCGGCGCTCGTGGCCTCGATCCGGCCGCCGTGGTCGGCGACGATCCGGTGCACGATCGACAGGCCGAGCCCCGTGCCCTGCCCCGAGCGGCGCCGGGTGAAGAACGGCTCGAAGAGGTGCTCGAGCACCTCTTCCGTCATCCCGCAGCCGTCGTCGGTGATCGAGAGCAGGGCCTGGCTGCCGCTCCGGCGCACGCCCACGCGGACGTGCCCCGCTTCCTCGATCGAGTCGAGCGCGTTGACGAGCAGGTTGAGGACCACCTGCTTGATCTCCTGCGGATTGACCATCACGAGCACGTCGGGACCCTCGTCGATCTCGATCGAGCGGCCGGCGAAGCGGCCCACGTGCCTGAGCATGTCGGCCACGTCGGCCACGAGGGCGACCAGCGCCGTGGCCTGCCGGCGGACCTCGCCCAGCCGGGAGAAATCGAGAAGCTTTTCGGTGATGCCCTTGCAGCGAAAGGCCTCGTTCTGGATCAGCTCCAGGTAACGCTTCACGATCTGCGCCTCGGCGTCGTCGGCCGCCAGCGACTCCAGCCGGCTCTCCAGCGACTCGGCGCACATGGCGATCGAGGCCAGGGGATTGTTGATCTCATGGGCCACGCCCGCCGCCAGAAACCCGACGCTTGCGAGCTGTTCGCTGCGGATCACCTCACGGGTGCGGAGTTGCACCTGCCGGTCGAGATCGTCGCGGATCTCCTCGAACCGCTCCGTCATGTCGTTGAGCGCCGCGGCGAGCTCGGCCATCTCGTCGCTGGTGTCGAGCCTGAGCCGGAAGCCGAAATCCCCCGCCGCCACCCGGCGCGAGCCATGGCCGAGCAGCCGCAGCGGGCGGAACACCCAGCGGTAACTCATGGCGCCCAGTGCCGCCAGCAGCGCCGCCGCCGCCAGCGCGGAGGCCCAGGTCGTGACGATCAACGTGCGGTAGCCGCTGCGGACCTCGTGCGAGAGGTCACTGAGCCGCTCCTGGAGAAACGACGGCAGCGCGGCGGTCAGTTCCGCCAGGTGCTCCAGGTGCGGCCCGCTCTCGAGCAGCCGGCCGCGTTGCCAGGGCACGCTGCTCTCGTCCGCCTGCGCGTCCGCCACGTCCGGCGGATCCGGGCTGACAATCCGCTCGACGCTGTCGAGGCAGCCCGCGATCGCGGCGGCCGTCTCCCGCTCGCGGCTCCGGTCGCCGAAGGGAAACGGCATGTCGTCCATTTCCCCCTCGCCCAGTTCGTCGCAGTAGCGATCGAGCGTCCAGCGGGTGCGGGCGACCTGCCCCGTAAACGTTTCGGCGAAGGCGGGCTCCTCCTCGTCGTTCTCCATCGGAGCGGGCGGCACGGCCACGACCCCGCCGAAATCGGCCTCGCCCGACAGCGCGCGGGCATGCACGAGCCGCAGGCTGCCGACGCTGGCGCTCAATTCACTGGCACGCGGCAGCTCGGCCGCCCGGCAGCTCAGCGACCGCACCAGCCGTCGATAGGAATAGACGCCGAGAAAGCTGCTCGCCGACAGCACCGCCACCATGATGCCGACCAGCGCGCCGCCGAGCAGCAGCTTGTTGCGGATGGGGCGTCGCTTGATCACGTCCGGGCTCCTGCTGGCAGGCTGCGGTGGCGGGGAAACGTAGCAAACCCCCCGCCCCGCCAGAAGGGCGACTTCCACCAGAAAATCACCCACCTCAAGCGATGGCTCGGCCACGCTGCAGGGCCAAAGCACGCTTTCCGAAAATGCCTGAATGGGTAAAGGAGGGGGTGCCCATGCCCTGAGAGCCGGCGTATGCAGACAAGCGCAGCAAGGATTGCGGAGCGTAGTCTGCATCCGAGTGAGCGGAGGGCACGATGCCCTCCGCGAACGTCCGGCTATCGGGGCATGGGCACCCCCGACCGGCGACACGCTGGACGTGCACCCGCGAGCCGCATTACACGAGCCCGAAGCGCTTCCTCAAAAACCACTCGGTGCACAGGCAGCCGGCCAGCAGCAGCAGCATCGGCCACTTGTCCCAGATGGTGAACGACCACTGCTCGGCGGTCTCGAAGGCCGGCGGCTTCGCCGCGATCTCCGCGAACACGGCGGGCAACTCCTCCGGCAGCCGCACGCCGCCCCCCGTCGCCTCCGCCAGTTGCCGCATGAGCAGCGGATTGGCTCGCGGGTTGGCCAGTTCCAGATCCTGCCGCACCACCGTGAACCGGGCGATGCGCTCGCGCGGCGTCGCCTCGCCTGGCCGCGTCGCCTTCACGACCAGCTTCCAGTCACCCGGGTCGGTGAAGTCGGCCGCCGTACCGGCGAACGTGTCCCCTTTGCGCGCGATGCGGACGGGCCGCGACTGGCCGGTCGGCGACACGGCGACCGCCTCCATCGCCACGTCGGTCACCGCCGTGCCATCGGGCTTCGTGAGCCCGGCATCGAACGCGAGCGGCACACCCGACGCCACCCGGCGCTGGGCGAGGCGCACCCACAGCGCGTCCTGCCCGGTGTCGTCCTGCTTCGCGAGCCAGAGCACCAGCTGCCGCCAGAACCGCCGATGCTGCTCGACGGCACCCTGCATGGCCCAGCGCCAGGTCGAGTCACCCGCGAAGGCGAGCACGCGGCCGTCGCCGTATTCGCGGCCGACGAGCAGCGGCCGGCCGTCGGCCGTCACCGCCAGCGGCTTGGCTGCGGGCACGAGCCGCCCCAGATCGTTCGCCCCTTCGAGCGGGGGCATGGCCTGCCAGACGGCCCGCGACTCCCGGTCGTCGGCCGCCTGACGCAGGATCGACACGCCGCCGAAGCGGGCATCGGGCAGCATCTGCAGCGGCCCCTTGAGATGCAGGCTCTCCCGCACCGGCTCGTCGAAGGGCTGCCGCGCCAGCCGGTCGGGCTCGAACGGCAACGCGGGCGCGAGCGCGGAGCCGCCCCAGCCACCCGCCTCGAAGGCGTGAAAGCCGCCGAGCAGGCCGATGCCCGCCCCCGCCTGCACCGCGCGCAGGATCTTCTGCAGGTCTTCGCGTCGCAGCGCACCGGCATCGAGATCGCCGATCAAAAACACGTTGTAATCGGCGGCGAGTTGCCGGCCGAGATCGACCGGCCAGTCGTCGCGGCGTCCCGAGTCGATCCAGCGGAAGTCGACCTGCATGTCGGGGCTCGCCGCGAGCACGCGGCGCAGAAACCGCTGCTCGACCCGCAGGCTGCCTTCGAGATAGAGCACCCGCAGGCCACCATCGACCACCTGCACGAAGGTGGAGAGTTCATTGTTGGTGACCACCGTTTCTCCATCCTGCCGCTCGACGGCGAGCGACAGCTTCTTTTCGCCGAGGCTCTGCGGCGTCCAGGCGAGGCGGACCGCCTGCTCGGTCTGGCGACCGCCGTCCCGGGCGGGCCCCGCCTGCCCACCTTTGAC
>JBJTSM010000534.1:0-3072 GCA_046076685.1 Planctomycetia bacterium
CTTGTCGCGGAGCGCCGGCGTCGCGGAGAGGGCCCGCTCGGCCCACTGCCATGCGTCCCAGGGAACTGTCGCGGTATAGACATCCCGCCGGTCGCCGGCCACGAGCAGCTGCGGCAGCTGGTCGTAGCCCAGCGGATTACCGGGGCCGGTGGCCATCGTCGTGACGGTGGCAAACCGCTCGGCCGCGGCGTCGATTCCCTTCTTTTTTTCGTCGCGGCTGTACTGCGTGAAGGCCCAGTCGAGCCGGCCGGTGGCCTTCGATTCCTCGACGAACATGTCGTCGAAGAAGGTCTCCACCGGGAACTGCTTGTTCAAGCCCTGGAACTCGTTGCGAATCGCATACTGGTAGTCGCAGGTGGCGCTCGTGTGGGCTCCGAGCCGTGAGTTGTATTTCTGAAACGCCTTCGCTTCGATCAGCTTGGCGAGCACCTCGTTGCCGATCTCCTGCTCCTGCCAGCCGCCGCCCCGGCGGGTGGTGCGGAAGCGTTCGAAGAACGAAACGGAAAACGCGCCCCGGGCGAGCTGGGCGAGGATGCCGTCGCCGATCGTCTTATTGAAGGCGAGCGCCAGGTCGCGGTCCTTCTTCGGAATCGACCACCAGTTCCATCCCGGGCGGCCGGTGAAGAGGGCCGTGTCGATCGCGAGGAACGCGGCCTCGAATGTCCGCAGCGCCGTCGGGCTGTCGGGCTTCCACTGGGCCATCTGGTCGGCGATCACCTCCCGCTGGAAGTCGATCGTGTCGAAGGCGGCCGGCCGGTTGGTGACGAGCCAGGTAAGGGCCGGCTGGCCGAAGGGCGTCTTCTTCTCTGGGTATTCGCGGATGAGTTTGTAGGCCTCGCGGGCGGAGGCGAGGTAGGCATCGAGCTTCTTCTCGGCAATCGCGCGGACGCAGCGGGCGAGGTGGCCCGCGAGCGGGTCGGCGAGCTTCGCCAAGTCGGCCGTGGCCGAGACGTTCACGTCGAACGCCTTCTTGAACTCCTCCTCGAGCGGCGCGATCGTGGCGGCTGCCTTCTCCCATTTCGCCACCTCGTCGGCCTTCGCCTTGTCGTCCGCGGCCGCCTTGGCCGCCGCCTGCGCGGTCTTGAGTTGATTGCGGACCTGATCGGCCCACTGCTTGAAGGCGGTGTGCGTGGGCGTGATCGCCTCGCGACGGGTCTTCTCGTCCCACGGCACCCAGTCGAGGCTGCGGAGCGCCGCCACGATGGCCGACTTGTCGCCGGGATCGGCGCTGCCATACGAGAAGGTCGAGGTCAGATAGCCGGCGGCCGCGGCGGGCTGGAAGATCGCGATCGGGGAACGGACGATCGCCTCGGGCGCCCAGGACAGAAACGCCTTGTACCATTCGGCGTCGGTGGTGGCGGGCTCCTTGGGAAACGATTTCCAGATCGGCCAGACCGAATTGGTGGCGGCGTTGTAGGTGCTCTCGAACGTGCCGTGCCACGCCTCCTGCTGCGAAAGATGCCGCAGGCCCGCGAGCAGGTCGGTGCCCTTCGTGGCGGCGAGCGCATTGGCCGTCTTCGCGCCGTCGGACGGCACACCGGTGAGAAACGCAGCTTGTGCGGCATAGACGGCCGGGTCGGGCTTGTTCACGAGGAAGGGGAGGCCGGCGGTCGCGGCCGCCGTCTTGAAGACCTCGGGAAACTTCGTGCCCAGGTCGATCCACTGCTCGGCCGACGCCTGGTAGGCATACCAGCCCTGCCAGTTGATCGCCTTCGACTTCTCGGGGTCGGGCAGCTTGGGAAACGAGGCGGTCCACCAGCCGCGGATCGGCTCGCCCAGCGTGTTCCAGGCCTCGTGGTTGTTCGCCGGGCAGACGAAGACGTTCATCACGTCGGCGAGCGTGGCGGCCGTGGGTGCCGCATCGACATACGCGGTGGCCGCAGCGACGACCGGCTCGAAGGCCTTCGCGAGGGCCGCCGGATCCTTGCCCGCGGCGCCGGCCCGGAATTCGAGCCAGGACACGATGAAGCCATACCGCGCCGCCCGCGCCGGGCTCTCCCGCACGAGGCCGACGATCTTTCGGGCGTCGGCCGCCGCGGCGAAATAGTTGGGCGTGGCCCGGGCCAGTTCGCCCATCAGCGCATCGAGACGCTCCCAGCAGGTGATCCGCTCGAGTTCGAGCGGCAGTTGCTCGCCCATGATCGTCGCCAGCCGGGCGGCCAACGAGACCGCGTCGCGGCGATTCTGCGCCTGCTCGAGGAACCAGAAGTCGTATTTCCGCGCCTCGGGCGACTGCCGCAGCTCGGCCCCCTGCCGCACCATGAAGCTGTAGGCGTCGTCGGCGTTGGCGAGATCGTCGATCAGGATCGCGTAGAGGCGGGCGGCTGCCCGCGAGCGGGCCTCGTCGGCCGGCGCGGCGGCGAGATAGAGCTTGTAGCGGGAGGCGGCGGTCCGCAGGTCGCCGGAGGCGGCCGCATTCTCGGCAGCCGCCAGCAGGGCGGCCGGGGAGGGGGACTGCGTGCGGGCCAGCCAGGTCTTGAGCGCCATGTTGGCGGCGTAGGGACGGCCGAGATCGCGGGCCAGGCCGACGAGCTCGACGATCTGCTGCTCGCCGGCGGCGGCGGGATTCTGCGTGATCGCCTGGGCGAGCGCCTCGTACTGGACCACCTTGGGGTCGGGCTTGGCCGCAGGCTCCGCGGCGAGGGCCTGCGCGGCGACGAGGCACGCGAGGCAGAGCGCATGCGCTGCACGAGCGAATGGGAAGCGTGTCGGTTTCATGGTGGTCTCCGGTGTGTCGGGTGTGCTCAGCCCGCGGCCTTCTCGGCGGCGGGTTTCACTTTTTGTTCGATCTTGGGCAGGATCGCGCGGGCCCGTTCGGCATAGGCGCTCGCGGGATACTCGAAGAGCAGCTGCGTGCACTTGTCGTAGGCCCTCTGGAAGTCGCCCGTGCGGTAGGCCACCATCACCCACTTGAGCAGCATCGCATCGAGGAACTGGGCGTCGGGATAGTCCTGGAAGATCTGCTCGAGCAGGTCGTTGGCGGCGGTGTTGTCTTTCTTCTCGATGTGGTAGTCGACGAGCTTGCCGAGCGACTCGCCGGCGAACGGGCTCTCCGGATACCGCTCGGCGCAG
>JBJTSM010000535.1:0-4846 GCA_046076685.1 Planctomycetia bacterium
CACAACTGGATGGGCTGGCCGATCGAGCTCCGCAAGATCATGCATCGGGCCCTGTTCGTGCCCGAGACGATGCCGCTCGACCGGCTGCTCGAGCTGTTCCAGAAGGAGAAGAACCAGCTCGCGATCGTGCTCGACGAATACGGCGGCACCGAGGGGCTCGTGACACTGGAGGACTTGCTGGAGGAACTGGTCGGGGAGATCCACGACGAACACCGCCGCGAGACCTCGCCCTTCGTGCAACGGGAGGACGGCTCCTGGCTCGTCGACGGCGGCGCGGGCGTGGAGGATCTCGCCGAAAAACTCGGCATCAAGCTCGACGCCATCCCCCGCGACTACTCGACCGTCTCGGGAATCGTGCTCGCGGAGCTCGAGCGGATCCCGGCGACGGGCGATGTCGTGCAATGGCGGGGCCTCGCCATCGAGGTGGTGGACATGGACGGCCGCCGCATCGACAAGCTGCTCGTCCGCCGCGGCTGACATGGCCTTACGCAGTTCGCATCGCGTCGGCGAGCAAGCTTTTTACTGCACGGTCTTGGGGGTGAGGATGTCCGTCAGCGGGAAGGACTTCGGGAACGGCTCGTCGAGCTGCTCGAGCACCTTCCGGTAGCGGTCCACCACCTCGTTGATGTCGTCGAGCGTGATGTGGTCGGCCCGCAGCACCGGGGAGCCGTCGAGCACCTCGCGCCAGGCCGCGAACGCCTCTTCGTAGGCCTGCTTGGCCGGCTGCAACCGGGCATTCTGGAACTCCTGCTCGGCCCGCCACGTCGCCTCGCGGGCCCGCAGCGCCGGCTCCGTCACCTCGGCCTCGCAGGTCGCCCGCCAGACGTTGAAGTTCACGATCTCGCGGTAGCGGTCGATGATTTCGGACGTTTCGTTGGCCTCCATGTACTGCCGCAGCAGTTCCTTGGCCCGCACCCGCACCTCCGCGGGCGCTTCCCGCACCACCATCGCCCAATCGACCTTCATGGCCTCCGTGGCGGCGGCCGCCGCGGCCTGCTGTGCGTCGGTCCGCTCCAGCGGCGGCACGTCGAGCGACTCTCTCTGGATCGTGGTCAGCGCCGCCCGTTTCGATTCCTCGAGCGCCTTGTAGCGGCCCGGCAGGAGCTGTTCCAGTTCGCCCGCCACCCGTTCGGCGCGGGCCAGTTCTGCCTCGCGCATGCCGAGCCGGATCGGCACGTCCCACGTCGTGGGAATCTCCCGCACCGCAAACCGTCGCATCTCGTCACCCGCCAGCTTCCAACCGTCGCGGGCGGCGGCGCCGAACGTGCCGTCCTCTTCGAGGGCCCTGGCGTAGTTGATCGCCGTCATCATCGGCTCGCTGTGGTAGATGAGCGCGGTGGTCTTGAGCGGTGCCCCCGAGTCGGCGATCTGCTGCCCCGCCAGGTATTTCTCGCGGGCGACGAGCCAGTTGTCGCGTTCCGGCAGGGTGCGGCCGGGCCGGTCCCGCTCGTGGAAGTCGTCGTCGGCCTTGAACAGCCGGCGGTACTGCTTCTTCTCGTCGGCCTTGCCCACCTTCTGGCCGATGAACCAGCCCATGCGTCCGAGCAGCCGCGGCTCACGCAGGTTGTAGGAGATGCCCTGCCTGAGGAACTCGATCCCCTTCATCACCCAGGCGTAGCGGTCGTGATAGTCGTCGAACTCCACCGAAATGTTGTAGGACAGGTTGTGGGCCTGGAAGTCCCAGACGGAATAGAAGTTGGGCTGCAGCTTGGTCATCTGCTCCAGCACCGCCGACAGGTTCGTCCAGTCCTCCACTTTTTTGTAGTGGTTCGCCCGGTCCCAGAGCAGCGTCACGGCGACGTTCTTGAGCCCCAGCGTCGCCAGCCGCATGGCCTCGCTGGTGGGATCGACCTCCCCGAGGTTGGCCTGCGAAAGCCCATATTGGTCGCGAAGCCTGGCCAGCTTCCCGCCCTTGCTCGCCGAGTCCGCCGGCTGGCTGAGGGCGGAAAGGGGCACGAGCAGCACGGCGATGCCCACGAGCGCCAGAAGCGTGCCCGGCCGCAGTCCGAGCCATGAGGCGGCGGGCTTGCGGCGGCCGCCGGCGGGACGACCGAGGGATTCCGATGCAGATGACGACTGGGTCACGATGCCACCTCGCGGGCTTTGAGACAGAGGGCGCCGGCGATGAAGAATGCCAGCAGGTATCCGAGCGTTTCCATGCCGTGTTCGGCCACCAGGTCCATGGGAATGTCGAAGCCGCCGGCCACGAAATCACTCGTTCCCAGCGAACTGAGCGACGGAAAGATCCCGGCCAGCAGCCGCATGGGTGCCAGCAAAAACGTATCGACGGTCTTCATGAACTGTACGGCCGGCGAGGCGTCCAGTTCGACCGTGATGCTCGTCTGCGTCACGATGCGGTAGAGCGATTCGATCGGCCCGCCGCCCGGGACGAGCGTGGCGTCCCCGGTGACCTGGCTCTCGAACAGCCGCGTGATGAAATCCCGGAACTGGCCGATCAACACGACGGCCAGCGTGGCGAACAGCGCCAACGGCCCCCCCAGGAACGTGCTGAACATCACCCCCATCGCCGTGACCAGCAGCATCGAGAACAGGATGCCGAGGCAGCTCTTGGCGTAGTTGAGGGCGAACGAGCCGTTCCCTGCGCGGAGGTAGAAGTCGGCCTGCGCGACACCGTAATACTGGGCCGGCTCGAGGCATTGCAGGATCACCTCGACGCGGCCGTCGGCCACGATGTCCTGGAAGAGATCGATCTGGCGGGTGCCGCCGTCGGTAGAGGTGGAGACCAGCTTGCTCGGGATGAGCAGGGAATCGATCGAAAACTCGCGGGCGGTGAAATAAAACGGTTCGCTCTGCAGGCCGCTGACGGGATTCCGCACCCGCACACTGCCCTTGATGCCCCTCTCGATCACGCCCTTGTAGGTGCGAAACACCCGCACGATCATTTCCAGCGGAAGGCCGTCGGCATACTCCCGTTCCGAAACGCCCTCGAACTTCCAGATCGCCGCCGCGAGGCTCCCACCCTCGATGTATTGCCGGTAGGTCCACTCCGACCCGACGCTGATGCCCTTCGTGCTCGGGCGGCCCTCGCGATCCAAAAACCGCAGGGTGCCGCGAAGCGGCCGGCGGGCCTCGAGAATGCCCTCGGGGGGCCCGATCGTGTATCCCCCGGCCGCCGTGCGACGCACGGCATGCCGGTGCCCCTGCACGTTGTCGGTCCAGCCGTTGCCGGCGGCGTCGAGATCCATGCGGTGGCGATGCCCGCGGTCGAGGCTGGTGCGGCCCTCGAACCCGGTGACCGTGCCCGCAACGTCCTTGATTGCAACAACGTCGTCGCCCGTCACGTCGTGCCCGTGGCCGACGCTCCGCACCACGAACGCCCAGCCGATCAGCCCCATGATCGCCAGGAGCACCGCGCCCACGATGGAAAAGCCCAGCATCCGCCCGAGCACGATCTCGCCGGTGCGGACCGGTTTGGTGGTGACGGTCTGGATCGCCTTGGCCTTGATGTCGGCCGGCAGGCTGAACACGGAGAGCACGAGCGTCACCAGGCAGACGAGCAGATTGGTGGCGCCGAGAATGAACCCGAGATAGAGCTTGCCCGGATTGACGCTCTTCGGGTCGAGAAACCAGCCCGCGAACAGCACGATGAGCAGAAAGAGCGCGAGCGCCACGAGCACGTTGCGGCGCAGCGATTCCTGGATCGCCAGTCGGGCCAGCGCCCAGATCCGCCGGGGTGACATGGCGGCGAGATCGGCCAGGCCGGTCAGCACGCCACGGTAGACGCGGTCACCCGCCGCCAGCGGCCCGTACAGCACCGATTGCGACAGCCAGGCGAACGCCGCGGCGCACACGGCCACGAGGCTGGCGGAGAACACATACCACAGCAGCGCCGGACCGATCCAGGCGGCGAACTTCGGGATTTCCTGTTCCAGTACCATGGCTGTGGGTCACCCTTTCCGTTGCTGGGCGCCATCGGCCGGCGTCTGCCGGGCGCGGCGGCCGGGACGGGCCTGGGTGTCGCGCACCACGTCGAGAAAGAGATCTTCGAGCGTCGTCCGCGGATTGCCGATCTCCACGTCCGACCGCCCGTGCCGCGCGAGCACCGCACGGATTTCCTCGCGCGCCTCAGGGCTCAAGCCCTCTGCCCGGATCTGGGTGACATCGGTGACCCGCAGCAGGTCTTCCACGCGACCGAGTTCCTTGAGTTCGCCCTGGTGCAGCACGGCGATCCGGTCGCACACGTCCTCCACGTCGGCCAGCAGGTGGGAACAGAGGATCACGGTCTTGCCCCGCTGCTTGAGATCGATGATGAGATCCTTCATCTCGCGGGTGCCGATCGGATCGAGGCCGCTGGTGGGCTCGTCGAGCAGCACCAGTTCCGGGTCGTTGATGAGCGCCTGCGCCACGCCGATGCGCCGCGTCATGCCCTTGGAATATTCGCGGAGCTGCCGCTTCTTGTCGCGGCTCAGGCCGACCATGTCGATGAGCGCGTCGGCCCGCCGCTTCCGTTCCTCCGGCGGCATGTCGAAGAGCCGGCCGTAGAAGTCGAGCGTCTCCTCGGCGTCGAGGAACTTGTAGAGGTAGGATTCCTCGGGGAGATAGCCGATCCGCTCGTTCTTCGACACGTCGGTGGCGTCGCGGCCGAACACGAGCGCCTCGCCCGAGGTCGGAAACACGAGTCCGAGGAGCAGCTTCATGGTCGTGGTCTTGCCCGACCCGTTGGGCCCGAGCAGCCCGAAGATCTCGCCCCGTCGGATCTCGAGATCGAGGGGCTTGAGCGCCACCTTCTTGCTTCGCCCCCAGAAGTCGCGGTAGGTCTTGGAGAGATTCCTGGCCTCGACGATGACCTCGCCTTCGCCGCGTTGCGCCGGCGTGCCGCCGGATG
>JBJTSM010000536.1:0-3185 GCA_046076685.1 Planctomycetia bacterium
CCTGCACGGCGGCGCTGAACGACACTTGGAAGTCGGGGCTGGCGTTGACGATCTCGATCGTCTGGATGTCGGTGCCGTCGGCGACGCCCTTGCCATCGTTGCAGATCCACATTCCCTTGGTGCCCGTGATGCTCACCGTCACGGCGTCGCCGATGCTCCCGATGCCCGTCGGGCTGTCGGTGAACGTGCCGACCGTCGTACCGCCGATCGACAGCGGCGTGGTTATCGCGAGCGCCCGGCGGCTTTCCAGCTGATCGATCGCCAGCCGGAGGCTGGGGGTCTGGTCGCGGCGGGAAGCCTTGGCACGCGGGCTGCGACGGAGGCTACGGGCGAGGGAGGCAACGGGAGCAAACGACCAGGACATGGGAGGTTCCTTTTTTGGAAATTTTTGGAAGACGAGCGGGAGGCGTAGCTGGGGGCGTGATGGAGATTTTGGCTGGGTGGCCCATCGGGACTCGACGTCGATTGAGGCCGCGACGCGAGGTACCAGGGGTTTTTGGCGGCGAATGTACCGGCTGAAAAAGAGAATGCAACCCTGCCGGTTGGGAAAACTTTACTGTCTCTGAGCCGCATCAGCCGCGGCCGCCGCCGGGTCGAGCCCGGCCGGCACCTCCGGCTCGGCGATTTCAGCCCCTGCCAGCGCCGCGAGCAGCGGCCCCAGATGCGGCTCATACCGCCTCCAGCGGGCCACCGACGACCCGTAGATCGGCTTGCGAACCTGGAGTTTGCTGGCCGTCTTCACCCGCCGCTCGAGCCGGTGGAATTCCAGGCACCGCTCCGACCAGCCGAGGCCCACATGGTCGAGCATCCGCCGCGTCCAGCCCTCGACGTCGGCCACGAGCGCCTCGTAAGGCACGTCGAGAATCACCCCCGGCAGCGTGGCGTGCCAGTGGGCCATGAGCCGCTCCTTGCCGCGCAGCACGAGGCCGAGGTCCCCGAGGTCGTTGGTGAAGTTGAGGGCGTGGCCGGTGAAGTTGTGAAAGAGGCACGAGACGGCCGTGTCGCGTTCGTCGCGGAGCGTGTGGATGATTCTGGCCCGCGGGAACAGGGCATGGATGAGGCCGACGTGGAGGAAGTTGATCGTCGTCTTGTCGATGATCCGCGCGGGCCAGTCGGCGGCCGCAGCCGCCGGTCGGGCCGAGGCCGCCGACTGGCCGTAGGAGGCGAGCACCTGCTCGGCCAGGGCGGCGAGTCGTGCCGCGGAGAGCCGCGGCATCACGCCGGGATAGGCGGCTGGATCGTCGCCGTCGATGCGGCCGCCGAGGGCCGTGGCGGCCAAGGGGATCTCGTCGGCCTCGCCGGCACCGTGCACGAGCGGGTGGCTGGCGAGGATCTGCTCGACGAGCGTCGTGCCGCTGCGGGGCATGCCGACGACGAACACGGGCTGGTCGCTGGCCAGGCCCGAGGAAGCCGCGGCCCCAAGCCCGGGAAAGGCCTCCGCGAGGGCCGCGCCGAGCCGGGCGTGGCGGTCGCGGTAGAAGCCGCGGCCGGCGCGGCGGTCGAGTGCCCGCCGCAGGCCGCCCGACGTGATCGCGTGGCGGATGGCGGTGTCGTGGTCGCCGCGCCGGTCGCGGGCGGCGGCGGCGGCCATGTGGAGCAGCTGCCGGCGTTCACCGGTCGTGGCCGGCCGGGCGAGCAGCGCGTCGATCTTCGCGAGCGCCTGGTCGTCGAGCGGGTGGTCGGTGATCGTGGCCAGCGCGTAGAGCGCGGGCAGGTTGAGGGGGTCGTGGTCGAGCACCTCCAGAAACCGTGCCACGCCCTCGGCCGTGCGGCCGGTCGCCACGAGGTTGTTGCCGAGGTTGTGCAGCGCGGGGAGGTAGCGTGGATTGAGCGCGAGCGCGGCCTCGAGGTGGGGCGTGGCCTCGTCGTCGCGGCGGAGTTCCTTGAGGGCGAGGGCCAGGTTGTTGCGGGCCTCGGGCGAGCGCGGCGCCCGGTGCACGGCCCGCTCGAGCAGGGGTGCCGCCTCCACCGCGCGGCCGCTCGACACGAGCAGGTCGCCGAGGTTCACGAGGATGCCGGGGTCGTCGGGGTCCGCGGCGAGGCCGCGGCGCAGAAGCGGCTCGCCTTCGGCTTGCCGGCCGAGCCGCTTGAGCAGCACGGCCAGATTGTTGAGGAGATCGACGTGCCCTGGCGTGCGGGCGAGCCCCTCGTGAAACACCGGCTCCGCCTCGGCGAGCCGCCGCAGATCCATGAGCACGAGCCCGAGGCTGTTGGCCACGTCGGCCGACCCGGGCGCGGCGGCGAACGCCCGCCGGAGCACCTGCTCGGCCTCCGCCTGCCGGCCGAGCCCCCGGAGCACGAGGCCGAGGTTGTTGAGCGTGGGGGTGTGGGAGGGATCAAGGCGGGCCGCGGCCGCGAGCGGCGCGACGGCCTCGGCAAGCCGGCCCGCCTGGGCGGACTCCAGCCCCTGGCGGCGCAGGGCCTGCACGTGGGCGACGTTGGCGTGGGGATCAGGAGGCGGCATACCCCGCGAGCTTACCCATGCGACGCGGGCTCCGCACGCATGGAGCTGCCAGGCTTCTGGCTCCCGTCACGAGCAGCGGCGCCAGATCCCCGTCGCGATGCGACGGCAGACCACGAATCGTTTCTTCACATCTCGGTCGTGGGTCCGACGAGGGGGATCGAAGCCGTGGTATGCTTCGCGGCCCGTCCCGTCCCGTCGCCTGATCCTTTCGTCCGGGTTCCGCCCGCGAAGCTCCCTGCATGAGTTCACGTTCGACCGTCGCCCTCGTGCTCCTGCACTTCGCCGCGACGGCCTTCATGACCGGCCTCATCTGGTATGTCCAGGTGGTGCACTACCCGCTCATGGCCGGCTGGCTCCGGACGCCCGGGCCGCTCCTCCCGAGGCTCACGAGTCGCTCCTCAGCCGGAAGACCGGTGCGGAGGTGCCATTGACCGGGCTATCCTTTTTTGCCCGACGAGCCGCCGGGCTCCGCCCTGCGGAATCCGCCCGCCACGGGTGAGAGGCCGGGGGTTCTGAGCCGTGGCCCCGGTGCTCGGCGCACGCCGCCGGCACGGGCCTGACCGGCCGCCGCCTCGGCATGCCCCCGATTCGGTTGCTCGGGCCGCCCCATTGGGGGTGTATTCAGAGCCTTGCGACTGGCTGGTGGCGAACCGCTCCGTCCCGCGGATAGTGTACGGCCGTTTACTCCCGCCGTCCACCTGCCGGTCTGCCCATGGTCGCC